>JAGMES010000297.1 GCA_023128035.1 Halanaerobiales bacterium
AAATAAAACTTTTAACTGTCCAGAATCATAATATAAGTCATTAAAGTATGACCATGTATTTTCATCTACGGAGAAATACTGGTGAGTACTTATATTAAAAAATATTCCGCCGAAATGTTCTTTTCTTCCTACATACACCATAGATAACTACTCCCCTTTTAAATTAGTTGCGGGAGCACTTTGATTGTGCTCCCACCTTTGTTAAGAATTAAAGCATACAAAAAGCAGAACGAGATTTCAATTCAAACTTTTCTTTTTTGGACTTCATATTTTCACCTCCTTATGGAAAATATATGAATATGAATATATTATACTAATATAAAAATTATTTGTCAAATCTGCATTTATCACTAACCTATAGAGAAAATATATAGGGGAATCATTGAGAAAGGAAGGTGTATTTTTCTTGCCCCCCTCTAGCACCCTCTTAGAACGCCTCTGGTTGTGCATCTACCTTTTTTAAATCCAAACAGCTTATACAGACTAATAGGTGTTTTTAAACTTATTGTAGTTAATATTGAAGTATATTTATTTTATATTAGTTTATATAGAATATAATCAATTTATAATAAAGCTTAACAATTCCTATATTTATCCTACATATAACCTTTTTAACCTTATAGATCGGCAAGAAACCTGTCTCCAGTATCATATTTAACTGTCCACCCTTAGGTATAAAAGAAACCTTTTCTTTATTATATACTAGGTGTAAGTGTATTTAGGGAACTACTCCAGATTACAATAACAAGAAAAACACAATCTACTTTTACGATTAAAAGAGTTGTATTTAATAAAGAGGATTATCGACGAGAAGTATTAAAGGGAAAGCTACCTCTATTTAATGACTATGCTTTACTGTCCACCCTTAGCTATAAGGAAACTATTAGTACTCCTTTCCTAGAGTTGTACTTAAAAAAACTATAAAGTTACTATCATCAATGATCGTTGATGAAGATAATATATAGAAAGACTGTATCACTCCTATGCTATTAGAAACACGTTAAGAGAAACTTATGAAATAAGACTAACTTAAAAAGAACTAGACTATTACTATAGTGGTACTAACTTCGTCATCTTTGTATAAAGATATATATATATTAAAGACTTTAGTTATACTAATGGGGGGGTAAGGGGGGGAATAAGAAATACTAAAGAAAAAGAAATAAGACAACTTAAGAAGATCTATAGAATTACTATAAAGAGAGAGTATCTTCTTAGTCATCAACGGTGAAGAGAATTATTATAAAAGGACTGTATTTTGCCTTCTTACAATTATTCGATTGAGGACGTATTGAGAGAGGTATTTTCCTGAGTATTCGCCGTCCTTTTTCTATATATAAAAGATTTTGAATTAAGAGAAGAAAAGTAAGATAAATATTTTAACTAGCCACTCATTGGCTAGATCATATTATAAATAGCTGTATTAATTAACCTATAGATAAAACTAAATAAGACCAGTAGTATTTTTTTCGTACCACTCCTTACTTGCCATAGTGCTTTTGGCAGTTTATATAGATTAATAATAAACCCTGTTTTGTAGTGAATGCCAAATACAATTTTTTGAGTTTATAATTCTCCTGATCTTTCAGGTAAAAGATAATATCCGTTGTGGTCGTGGACACTTATAGTTTGAATGGCATTTTAACTTTCTTAAGCAACATAGATTTCTATTTTTTGAGCTCTAGGCTTAAATTTTTTATTTCTGCATCGTCCTAGGTATGTACATTTGCACCACTCTTTTAATAACCATTTTACAATAATACATGAAAAAACGCCCCTGTTCTCTACTGGGGATTTAAGAGCGTTTAAATAAAGCACCTAGTATTTAACTAATTAACTATTCGTCTTTTTTATCTTTTTTGTTTACAGTTGCATAATCTATTTTCAAATACTCTAATCCAGCAACATCCCAATCTCCAAATTCATCAGTCTTATTATCTTTTTTCTTGTCAGGCATTCTAAGCTCCTCCTTTCCAAATACAGATTATTTTATCCATATAAATAACTTATCTATACTATTTTCTATAATTTTATCCATATTCGATAGCATCCAACTCCATACCGCCAAAAAAACCAAGTAGTAAGATAGTGTTAAGCATTTTGTCTTCTTACCATTAACTATAAAAATGTTGTTGAAAGCCCCTGCATATCTAGTGCATAAAACTTTATAAAACTTTTCTTCATTATATTGTAAGTAATTATTACTTTGATAAATTTTTTTCATATTTTCAGGGTGTGGAATTGTATCTAAAGTTTCCATCCTATATGCTCTAAAGGCACAAATCCCCGATAAAATTAAAAACACAATAGCAAAGATACTTAAGAAAAATTGTATCCAATCATGCAAAAACATAAAAGACACTGAATTAATATGTACTAAAGTTTTTGATAAAAAGCCCAAACCCACAAGACCAATAATAACCCCTAATGTTAAATGAGCTCTATTATGTATCGCTTGATATCTTTCTCCTTATAAAAACATTCCTTACAATAGTCATATAAAATTTTAATTGTTTTCAATCTGAGCACCTCTTCGTCTAACCTTTATAAATACTCTTTCAGAAGGATAGTATTCTAAATCGTCTATATTAACAGATATACCTATTTTTAATTTTTCACTTTTCTCATCCAATGATTTAGTCTCTATAATTCCTTCAAAAGTAGAACCATACATTTTCAATATTGCTTTTGTTTTATCAGGAATAGCTTTATAAAAATGTTTATCAGTTAAGATGGTTAGATTTTCTTTTGGTATCTGGTTATCCGCTTTATTATTTTCAACACTAAACTGCATATAAGAGTGAATTGTTCCTTCTAATACAATATAGTTATAATGTTCATAAAAAACTATAGATAAATAAGCAATACTTAGGATAGTAATAAGAAAGATAAAAACTTTTCTTTTGCTAAACAAAGAATAAACCTGTTTTTTCAAAACACTTCCTCCTTCTGAGCTACTAGATTGTTCATTAAATACTGTTTTTTCTAATTCATTTGAAATCTTTGTTAATTCTTTTTTAAATATTCTATTACGAGAATTAACCGCTTTAACAACTATAGTTAATTCTTCTTTCAAATATTTTTTTTCTATTTCATCACTTTTTAAAACCATCTTTATAAGTCGCTGAGGGTACAAATTAATATGATCAAACATATCTATTAACCCATCCTCTTTAAAAAACATTTTTAATTCTTTTGTAAATCCTTTTCTAATTAATTCAAACTTTATATTCTTTAAACTTTTAATTACTTCTGATGAATTAAATATGTAAAGTTCCATGGTTAAATTACCAATATCCGCTTCATTCGCTGTATCTACAGAAATCTTTCCACCTGCTTTACTTTTATAATACTCAATCTTACACCTATTTGAGTCTAGTATAATGTCGCCTTTATATTTTAAAATATGTGTAATAATTAATGTTGATATGGTACCAAACATTGCACCCAGGATAGAACCCAAAATACCAATGATTACGTTTTCATTTGAAAAAATATTCATCATATACACCCTCTTTTACTGTTGTAACTCAAAAAACTCACTACATTATTAATAATATATTCTCTTAAAAGCATTGTCAACCACTATTATTACCATATGTATTTTTTTACTATATAAAGCAATCTAGATTTAATCTGTAGGAATTCAATTAAGTAATTAACGTGTCAGCGACGTCTTTGTTCTAAGTTCTCCTAAACAAGAATTTATTAGT
>JAGMES010000298.1 GCA_023128035.1 Halanaerobiales bacterium
GAACATCGGGGCTTCAGTAGGGGATTCTACCCCCACTGAAGATTAAAAACAAATCCCCCCACTTATAGAAGTGGGGGTCTTAACTCAAAAGATAAAAATTCATCAAGGCTAGAATACGGAGAAATTCTCTGTATTTTAGCTTTTTTATTTATCTTTCATAAAGTCAGCGTACTAACATAGCTAAAGTTGTAACTCTAATCTCTATATGCTATACTTTGGTGAAAGGATTTCGAAGGGATGTGACTATAGATGATTCAACGATCAGAAGTAGAATATGTTGCGAAGCTGGCTCGATTAAAGCTATCGAAGGTAGAGATTGACGTTTTGGCAAATCAGTTGAGCAATATTCTTGATTATGTACATAAATTAGAAGAAATAGATACAGAGTATGTGGAACCTACAGCTAATGTATTACCTTTACGCAATATTTTTAGAGAAGATGAAATCGGGGAATCTTTGGATAAAGAGGTCGCACTTTCAAATGCACCTGACAAAGATGGGTCATACTTTAAGACACCGAAAATTTTAAGCTCTTAAGGGAGTGATTGTAGATGGCATTATATTTTAAAACAGCACATAATTTACTGGATTTGATTCAGAGTCGGGAAATTTCAGTAGAAGAAATAATTAAAGCCCAATTTGAGCGGATTATTGCAGTGGAAGGACAGATTAAATCATATATATATATAAATAAGGAAGAAGCTTTTGAGAGAGCGCGTGAGTTAGATAAAAGGATTAAACGAGGAGATGAAAATTTGGGGGGATTGGCGGGAATTCCAATTGCAATCAAAGATAATGTGTGTACAAAGGGAATTAGGACGACTTGTGCCTCGAAAATGTTGGAAAACTTTGTACCACCATATGACGCTACTGTGGTAGGGAGGCTGGCCCAAGCTGATTCTATAATGATAGGAAAAACGAATTTAGATGAATTTGCTATGGGGTCGTCTACCGAAAACTCGGCATTTTTTCCAACAACTAATCCTTGGGATATAGAAAGAGTGCCAGGTGGTTCAAGTGGTGGTTCAGCAGCAGCAGTAGCAGCAGGAGAAGCAGTAATTAGTCTGGGTTCTGATACTGGTGGTTCGATTCGCCAACCAGCGGCTTTTTGTGGAGTTGTAGGATTAAAACCCACTTATGGTAGGGTATCTAGATACGGGTTAATCGCTTTTGCATCTAGCTTAGATCAGATTGGGCCAGTCACAAGAGATGTAACAGATTGTGCTTTAGTGATGAACCATCTGGTAGGTCATGATGCAAAAGATTCAACTTCAGCACCATATAAGAAAGAAGATTTTAAAGAAGCGTTGGTAGCGGATGTTAAGGGATTAAAAATTGGAGTTCCTATAGACTATTTTGGTCAGGGAATTGACACAGAAATTATTGCTAAGATTAAAGATAGTATTAATAAGTTAGTGAAATTAGGAGCGGAAACTGCAGAAATTTCAATGCCACATACTAATACTGCATTATCAGCTTACTATATTATTGCTCCTGCAGAAGCAAGTTCTAATTTGGCTCGCTTTGATGGTGTACGTTATGGCTACCGAGCTGAAAATGCTAGAGATTTAATAGATATGTATAGTACAACTCGAAGTGAAGGCTTTGGTGATGAGGTAAAACGGCGGATTATGTTGGGTACTTATGCATTAAGTTCAGGTTATTATGATGCCTATTATCTCAAGGCTCAGAAGGTTAGGACTTTGATTAAAGGTGATTTTGATCGGGCTTTTGAAAAATTTGATGTTTTAATAACTCCTACAACACCGACAACAGCTTTCAAAAAAGGTATAAATAAAGATCCTCTAGCAATGTATAAGAGTGATATTTGCACAGTGCCAATAAATTTGGCAGGGATACCTGCTATTTCTATACCCGTTGGATTTGATTCTAATGGATTACCCATTGGAGTGCAGATTATTGGGAGAAATTTTGATGAGAGTACTTTATTAAGAGTGGCATATACATTGGAGCAGGAATTGGGAATTAAAGATTTACATCCTGAATTAGATTAGTTTTAAATTATTGGAGGTGCTGATATGCTTGAAGGATATGAAATTGTGATAGGGCTTGAGGTTCATGCCCAACTATCAACAAACTCTAAAATCTTTTGTGGTTGTAGTACTGAATTTGGTGCTGAACCTAATACTCATACGTGTCCAGTTTGTTTAGGATTACCTGGGGTTTTACCTGTGTTAAATAAAAAAGTTGTAGAGTGTGCGATTAAAGTAGGTTTAGCCTTGAACTGTGAGATTGCTCTATTTAGCAAATTCGATCGAAAAAATTATTTTTACCCTGATTTACCTAAAGCATATCAGATCTCTCAATATGATTTACCTATTTGCAAAAATGGATATATAGATGTGGAAGATAATAATGGAGAGATTTTTAGGGTAAGAATTAATCGAATTCATATAGAAGAAGATGCAGGTAAGTTGGTTCATGGTGTCAGTATCACAGAATCTAATGTAGCATTAGTAGATTTAAATCGGGCAGGTGTTCCTTTGATTGAGATAGTAACTGAACCGGACATTGAAAGTCCTGATAAAGCTAGGGCGTATTTGATTACACTCAAATCTATCTTGAAATATTTGAGTGTATCGGATTGTAACATGGAAGAAGGCTCTCTTAGGGCAGATGCAAATGTTTCGATTATGCCTAAGGGTTCGAAAGTTTTAGGAACTAAAACTGAGTTAAAGAATATGAACTCTTTTAGAGCTATTGAGAGAGCTTTAAAGTATGAGATAGAGCGTCAGACTGAAGTTATTCAAAATGGTGGAAAAGTAATTCAAGAGACCAGAACATGGGATGAAAAAACTGGAAAGACAGTCTCTATGCGAAGTAAGGAGGACGCTCATGATTATCGATATTTTCCTGAACCTGACTTAGCACCTATCGAGTTGGCTGAAGATTGGGTGGATGAGATTCGTAAAACTATTGGTGAACTGCCTCGTGAGAAGAAGCATCGGTTTATTGATGAATATGGTTTACCAAAATATGATGCTAATATCTTGACTATGGATAAAGCTTTGGCGAATTTTTTTGAGGAAGCAGTTAAAGAGTATCATGATTCAAAAGTTGTTTCAAACTGGGTGATCGGTGATTTTTTGAGATTAGTAAAAGAAGAGGATATGGATTATAAAGACTTAAAGATGACAGGTCTGCTGTTGTCAGAGATGTTGAAGATGATTGAGAATGGTAAGATTTCTGGTAAGATCGCTAAGACGGTTTTTGAAGAAATGTTCAAGACAGGGAAGGATCCGAAGGTAATAGTAGAGGAAAAAAGTTTAATTCAAATCAGTGATGAAAGTGCACTGGAAGGGATTATAGAGAAAGTATTAGATATTAATCCACAGGCGATTGAAGATTATAAAGCTGGTAAGGAACGAGCGATTAAGTATCTGATGGGCCAGGTGATGAAAGAGAGTAGAGGTAAGGCTAATCCTGGGATGGTTAGTGAGATGTTGATGGAGAAGTTGAGTTTATAAAGAAAAGGTAGACTGAAAGAGGTATAATTGTTTTTAGGTCTATTTTTTTGAGAGTGTATGAAATAAAAATATAAAAGACTGGTGAAGGATATTGTGTAGACTTTGGCGAAGATTTTAAGGTAGTATTTATTTTCTGTTTATTAAAGATTTATTTTCGCAAAATGTATTAGAGTTTAAACCCGTGGAAATAGTATTATAGTATGATTAGCCCACAAAAAGTAGT
>JAGMES010000299.1 GCA_023128035.1 Halanaerobiales bacterium
CTTCATTTGATGCAAAGGAAGTCCTTAATGCTTCATGTCTTTTAATTAATTCTCTAAATGTATTAGTAAAACGAGCTTGGTCAAAATTACCTTCTATATATAGAAATCCTGGAGTATTATAAGTCACACTATCAGTATTAATTCGATTTAAGATATACTGTCTCTTTTGAGCTGATGAAATAGGATAATATTCACTCTCTATAACTACTTCGATAGATTTATATATATCTTTTTTAGCCTTTTTAATATATTCTACATGAGCTTTTATAGTTGGATCTTTGAAAAACATCCGCATTGGAATTTTAACATCAAATTCTTTAAAAATTTTAGAAATCAGTGATAAAGCTTTTAGTGAATGCCCTCCTAAATCATTGAAATTATCACTCATGCTAATTTTTTCAATACCAAAAACCTCAGACCAAATAGCTGTTAATTTCTTTTCAATACCATCAGTCGGTGCTATATATTCTTTTTTCTTTTCAATATTTTCTGTAGGTTCTGGCAATGCTTTGCGATCAATCTTTCCATTTGGCGTTTTTGGCATCTCGTCTAAACTGATAATATATGATGGAATCATATATACAGGTAACTCTTTGTAAAGATAATCTTTAACCTCATCTACTGATAACTCATCATCACTTATTATATATGCCGCTAAATAAGATTCTTCATTTTGATCAACTCGTACAATGACAACTGCTTCTTTTATTTCATTATGATTTAATAGTTGGTTTTCAATCTCACCTAATTCAATTCTAAAACCTCTAACTTTTACTTGGTGATCAATCCGGCCTAAAAATTCTATAGTACCATCTGAAAGCCATCTACCTACATCACCTGTTTTATACATTCTCTCATTGGTATATGAATTCACTACAAATTTTTCTTCCATCAATTCTGGTTGATTCAAATACCCTCTAGCAATCCCTTTTCCAGATAAACATATTTGACCAGGTACTCCAATCGGTACTAAACAATCTTCTTTGTCGAGAATATAAACTTTTGTGTTAGAATCCGGCTTACCTATTGTCACTAAAGAATCTTGTTTTAGATCACGTTGTATTGTTGAATTAACACTGTTCTCAGTTGGCCCATATTCATTTACTATCTCTAAATCAAGATTTTTTTCTTTACTCAATCTTACTAATTTTGAATCTAGTTTTTCTCCTGCAAGTGTGACCACTTTCAAGGATTTAGTCTCCTCTGGTGTTAAGCATTCTAAAATAGTTCGATAAAGTGACGGAACTGAGACAAAGTAAGTTATATTATTTGCAATAATACAGTTCTTTAATGCCATGGGATCTTTAAGTTGATCTTCTTTTAAGAATACAACCTGTGCTCCTGATACAATCGGAATGAAGAAACTAGCCACAAAACCATCAAAGGAAAATGAGAATAATTGTAATACACGATCATCTACGTTTAATTGATATTCGCTTTTCCTCCAGGTGATTGTATTTGACATATTTTTGTGTTCGATCATTACCCCTTTAGGCTTACCTGTTGTTCCAGAAGTATAAATGAGATATGCTAAATCATTGGGTTTATTTATTGATTCTAGGTTCGAAATATCCCCTTTATAGAGTTTTTCATCTTCTATATCTATCCAATCACCTTCAAATAAAATTTGTCCTATTAAATGATTCTGTGCCAGCACCAACTGGGCCCCACTATCCCCCAACATATAGCGAATTCTTTCTACCGGGTAAGCAGGATCAAGCGGCAGATATGCGCCACCCGCTTTTAAGATCGCCATTATACCAATTGCCATTTCAAAGGAATGTTCTACCATGATACCAACCAACTGATCAGGCTTTGCACCTTTCTCTCTTAATACTCTAGCGAGCTGATTAGCCTTTTGGTTTAACTCATTATAAGTTAATGTTTGATTTTCTAACTTAATAGCAATTTCATTCGGAGTTCTTTCGACCTGTTCTTCAAATAACTGATAAACTGTCTTTTGTGTAGGCTCAAATCTATGAGTATCATTAAATTCAAAGAGTAATTTATTCTTCTCATCTTCTGACAAAATATCGACTTCAGATAATTTAATATTTGGATTTTTCAGAGCAATCTCTAGAAATGAGATAAAATGTTTTATAATCTGTGCAATAGTTTCGACCTTAAATAAAGAAGGGTCATACTCTATCTCTCCTTCAATACTCTCATCTGTCATTAGGAAAGAAAAAAGTGTATCACACCTTGCATCTTCCATATAATCTTTATCGTGAATATTTTCTAAGAAAATCATCACATTAGACAAAGGAAATCTGCCTTCAACAATAGGTATATTCAAATCTTCTACAATCTTATATAATGGATAATTTTGATTATCATTAACTTCATTTATAGTCTTTTTCACATCAAGCAATAATTCTTTAAAGCTCATCTGAGCATTCAACTTTGTTCTAAATGCTAAAAGCTGATTTATATATTCAGTATTTGCTTTTTGTTTATGTATTGTTGCTCCTACAACCTGGTCTTCACAAGCTGTGTATTTAAATAGTAGATAGTTTACTCCTGACAATAAAATCATATAAACTCCATAAATAGAGTCTCTAGAGATACTCTTGATTCGCTGAAAAACTTCTTTAGGAAGAGTAAAATTTATTGCTATTGAATCAATTTGTTCCCTTTTTTTAAGAGCCGAAAAATCTAAAGGAAAGCTACTTATCTTTAAATCACCCGCTAATTTATCAAGCCAATAATTTTTCTCCTTTTCAAATCTACCAGTAATAGTTTTATTCTGCAAACGTCTATCCTTCATAGGTTTCCTCCTATAATTGACCATTCAACGACACCAAAAGATGTCGTTGGATAATCATCTTTTTAAAAATCAAAATCTACATCATCAGCAACACTCTCTAATATCTCCAATTCATCGTCTAATGCTATATCCTTTATTTGAATATTTTCATCATCCACTACAGTATCAATAATCCTACTCATATCTTTTGCGAATATTTCTATTGTCTTTTTTGTGAATAACTTAGTCTTATATTGAATATTAAAGATTAAACCAGATTCTCTTTCACTAATGATAAACATAATATCATAATTAACTGTTATCACATTTGATTTGTAAGGTACGAATCTTAAACTTTCAACCTCTACCTCTGCCATATCATAGTTTTGTAAGACAAGTGCTGTATCGAAAAGCGGATTTCGATTCTGAGGAATATCTATGTTAAGTTTTTCTACTAACATCTCAAACGGATAATCCTGATTATCATAAACCTTTAACACATTTTCCTTAACTTCTAATAAGAAATCAACAAAAGTCTTTTCAGATTCAGGATAATTTCGTATAACTAAAGTATTGACAAACATTCCGATGATACTCTCTAAATCAGGATGAGCCCTTCCTGCTATAGCCGAACCAACTACTATATCTTCTTCTGAAGTATATTTTGATAGGAGAATATTATATATCGCTAGTAGAACCATAAAACTTGTCGCTCCATATCTATTTGCCAGTTCATTTAATTGATCTGTTGCCTCTTTTTCAACTACCAAAGTGACTCTATCTCCTTCAAAACTCATCTCTTTAGGTCTTTGATAATCTGTAGGCATATTTAATACTGGAACTCCATCTTTAAAAGTATCAAGCCAAAACTCTTCTTGTTTATCGATTTTGCCAGATCTGAAAAACTCATTTTGCCAAACTGCAAAATCTTTATA
>JAGMES010000003.1 GCA_023128035.1 Halanaerobiales bacterium
ATAAGTGGTGGGAATTGTTTTTAATCTTCAGTGGGGGTAGAATCCCCTACTGAAGCCCCGATGTTCAGCTTTAGCTGGACGAGTTCACTAGAACAGAAGGGAGAGGTTTTTGTGAAAAAGATTACCACATTTATAGTAGTGACAGTTACTATAATTATATTGACCCTAGCGGCTTATGCATCTGAAGAGATTCCGATGGAAGAAAATAAGTTTTACATCCTTTTTGATCTAGATATTTTCAATCGTTTTAATAGTGATGGGACTACTCCAGCAACTGATTCTTTTCAAAGATATCATATGTTAACATTTGGTTCTCGTTTAGGTGACTGGGATTTACAGTTTGTTTACGATTGGTATGATAAAGTTATTTCGGAAACATCAATACATACAATTACACCATGGGGAATTGTTATCAAGCGGGATTTAGACCCAATGCAACATCTTGAGTTTAACTATTGGTGGGTAACTGATTTGTTTGGTGATGATGATACCAAAGTAGTTCGTTTAGAGTATTGCAGGCAAATATTACTTGGAGATCAGTGGGTTGGGGATTTTCGTGTAGGTGGTAAAATAGTAAATGACGATCAATTTGCTCCAATTTTCGGAGGACAACTTATTTATCGAGATTATTATCACTTAGGGTTGAATTTTTTAAGTGCTTTGGATGCTCATCTTATGGATGAGATGGATAACGAATTGAATTTACCTCTTAATATTGGCTTAGAATATCCCTTAAATGAGAATATAACCTTAAAAATTGACTTTTATAAGTTTCTTAAAAAACCTTCGACTGGATTAGACAAATGGTTTGTTGGTGGATTTGAGTTTATACTTTGGGATTAAATAATTAGCTTATGAGGAGTGATCAGCGATGCTATATCCGTTTCGTTGTAAATCGATCTATAAAGAAAAAGTCTGGGGTGGGCGCTGGTTTGAGAATGCTTTTGGACGCAAATTACCTGAGAGCTCACCGATCGGAGAAAGCTGGGAATTGGCCTGTCGTCCACAAGAGATGAGTGAGATAGTGGATGGAGCTTTTGCAGGAAAGTCATTTTTAGAGATCATGCAGCAATATCCTGTTGAGCTTTTAGGGAAAAGAATAGCCCAAAATGGATATGATCCTTTTCCGCTCTTGATTAAATTTTTAGATGCAAATGAACATCTATCCGTACAGGTTCATCCTGATGATGAATTTGCACAGAAAATTAGGCCAGGTGAATTGGGTAAAACTGAGATGTGGTATATACTTGATGCAGAACCAGATGGAAAGTTAATCATGGGTGTGAAAGAAGGGGTAACCCCTGCTGATTTTCAGAAAGGGATAGAAGATGGCACTCTGGAAGAATATCTTGCTGAAGTACCAGTCAAAGCAGGGGATGCTTTTCTGATTCCGGCTGGAACGGTTCATGCCATTATGAAAGGCGTCAGGTTAGCTGAGATTCAGCAGAATTCAGATACTACCTACCGTGTCTATGATTGGAATCGTCTCGGGTTGGATGGCAAACCACGGGAACTCCATATCAAAGAAGCACTGGAAGTGATTGATTTTAAACGAACTGGTATCAATCCGCATCCGGGCATTATATTTGAAGAAGATGGTTGGAAGAGTCGACTTATTACAGCCTGTCCTTATTTTGCAGTAGAAGAGCTGGAGGTAGAACATTTAGTTTGTCAGATCAATCCTGAACGTTTTGAAATCTGGATGGTTTTAGAGGGTAATGGCACTCTCAATACCAAGACTGATAATTACCAATTAACCGTAGGAGAGACCTGGGTGATTCCAGCAGCATTGGGTGATGTAGAACTTAAGGGAAATATAAAGATATTAAAAAGTTATATACCTGATCTTCAAAAAGAGGTAATCACACCTTTGTTGGCTAAAGGATATACTAAGGAAGACTTAAGCAAGGTTGGTGGTTTAGAAAATCTGGTCTGATCGGAAAGGGGTGAAGTATGGCTTATAAATGGTTTTTGCCTGGATTCATCTGTATTCTACTTAGTTTAAGTATGCCTATCCAAGCAAAAGAAGATTGTGTATTGGTTTTAGGACAGTATCAGGACAGATTTGAGACAATTATGGTGAATATATATGATATGGATACATATTCTGCTAGAGTGATTTCGATCCCTCCCGGAGCTGTTTTTCAAGATGGTTCTCCGATCCTGAAAAAGCCCCTTCACCTTGCACTAAAAGAAGATGGTGTGGAAAAAGTAAAATCTGCATTGGCAGAATATTTAAATCTTAAGATTTCTAATTATATGATAGTTGATTATGCAGGGGCTAAGGGGGTAGTTGATGCTATGGGTGGGGTAGATTTTGAATTACCTGAACCTATAGAGATTCCTGAAATTGATGATGAACCGTATCTTTACTTACAAGCAGGGAAACATACTTTTGGTGGAGAGACTGCTCGTCGTTTTTTACGATATCGACCAGAGAATTTAAATGGATCAGGAGAATTAAAAGTAATCCTACTTCAACAGAGATTTTTAGATACTATGATTCGTCAATTAACTCAAAATAAATGGAATATTATCTCTGTAGCATTAAAATTACCGAAAATGCTTAAAACTAATATGGGTGTTATGAAGATTCTTGATCTAGGTTTTGCGGCAATAGGAATGAAACCAGAAAATCTTCTGGTAGAGTTTAAGGTGATTCCCGGTCAATTTATTCAGGTAAATGGTGAGTATCAGTACCAGATCAAGGAACAAAAAAATTATCGTGAGTTAAGTACAGATTTAGACCAGTAAGAAAGGAGAAAGTTTTATGGAATATATGGAAAGATATAACCAATGGTTAATGAGTGACTATATCGATGATGAAACTAAACAGGAACTTTTGAAGATCAAAGATGATCCTGATGAGATTAAAGAATGTTTTTATAGTGATCTGGAGTTTGGGACTGGGGGGCTTAGGGGAGTGATTGGCCTGGGAACAAACCGCATGAATAAATACACTGTTCGAAAAACTACTCAGGGTTTAGCTAACTTTATCCTTAAATCAGGAGATGAAGCAGTTCAACGTGGAGTTGCTATAGCATATGATTCCAGACATTTTTCCAGAGAATTTGCTGAAGAGACTGCACTAGTTTTGAATGGAAATGGAATCAAGACATTTATCTTTGATGCATTAGCTCCTACACCTTTACTCTCTTTTGCTGTAAGGGAGCTGAACGCCATTGCTGGGGTTGTCATCACTGCATCACATAATCCCTCTCAATATAACGGTTATAAGGTTTATTGGGCCGATGGGGGCCAGCTAACGCCAAAGAGAGCAACATTAGTAATCGACGAGGTTAAGAAGATAACAGATTTCAATCAGATCAAGACTATCTCTCGAGATGAAGCAGAAAAACGAAATTTATTTCAAACTATAGATAAAAGCATTGAAGATAAGTTTGTGGAAGCAATAAAAAAGATATCTTTTATTGATGAAGACTTTAAAAAGACTGTTGAAGATCTAAAAATCATTTATACACCTATACATGGAGCTGGCAATATTCCTGTTCGTCGAGTGTTGAAAGAAATGGGCTTTCGTAATGTCCAAGTGGTCTCTGAGCAAGAACTGCCTGATCCTAATTTTTCAACAGTTGCCTATCCAAATCCTGAAGAGAAAGAAGCTTTTAATCTAGCCATTGAGATGGCAAAAACTACGAAACCAGATCTGATTTTGGGAACAGATCCAGACTGTGATCGAATTGGAGTTGTTGAGCAAAAACAAGATGGCGAATATGTTGTCTTTACTGGAAATCAGATAGGGGTATTATTAACTGAATACATATTATCACAGGCTGAAAAACATAACAAACTTCCTGCCAATGGTGCGATTATAAAAACTATTGTTACCACTGATATGGTCCATAAAATTGGAGATAGATACAAAGTTAAGGTTTTAGATACTTTAACTGGCTTTAAATTCATAGGTGAGAAGATAAAAGAGTTTGAAGAAACTGGGGAGTATGAATATTTATTTGGATTTGAAGAAAGTTATGGTTATCTTGTTGGAACTCATGCCCGTGATAAAGATGCAGTAGTCGCTGCCGCTATGATTGCAGAGATGGCTGCTTATTATAAATCTAAAGGGATCAGTTTATATGAACAGCTTATGCGGCTAATGAATGAATATGGATATTACGTGGAAGGTTTAAAATCTATCAAATTAGAAGGAATTGCTGGTCAGGAAAAGATTCGGCAGATTTTAGAGAAACTCAGAGAAACAACTCCAACTAATATTGGAGAACGTAAAGTAGTCAGTGTAGAAGATTATCTGATACAGAAACGTCATGATCTTACTACTGGAGAAACGACTTCACTTGATTTACCTAAATCCAATGTTTTAAAGTTTATACTTGACGATCAAAGTGGATTTACAATCCGCCCATCTGGAACAGAACCTAAGATTAAAATTTATTTCTCTTTTGTAGGAAAAAATTCTTGCATGGCAAAAGAAGGGTTGGAAGAATTACAAAGAGAAGTATTGAAATTAATTGAAATTTAAAAAAGGAGCGATGAAAATGTTAGGAAAAAGTATTAATGAAATTAATATTAATGATAAAGCGATGTTTTCAAAGACGATTACTGAGCATGATGTATATACTTTTGCAGGAGTTACAGGTGATTTAAACCCAGCTCATATCAATGAAATTCATGCTGAAAAAAGTTTCTTCAAAAAAAGAATAGCCCATGGAATATTAGGAGCAGGTTTAATTTCAGCAGTTTTAGGAATGCAATTACCCGGGCCAGGAACTCTTTACTTAAGCCAAAACCTAAAGTTTCTTGCACCTGTTTATTTTGGAGATACTGTAACTGCTGAAGTTGAAGTAATCGAAAAAATAGAAGAAAAAAATCGTATAAAACTTTCAACAATCTGCAAAAATCAAGATGGAAAAATTGTAATCGAAGGTGAAGCATTAGTTATGCCTCCCAAAAAATAGTTAAGGAAAAAAAGGGGCTGGACTTAATGATCAGAATAGAAAAATACAAAGTTTCAGCTTTACTTATCTTTGCTCTTATTTTACTCTTCATTTCCTGTGGAGATGCTGATGCACTTAGCTATCAATTGTCAATAAATAAGATATTTTTCTCTGAAGATGAAGGATATAGTTGGAATGCGCGACTGGACTTAGTTCCTAATCAAGGCTTTTATCTGGATGGATTACAGATTGGCGATTTTTATGATCAATGGGGAGCAGGGATTGAATTTCTCCTCTTTGATCATCCCAAATTTGCAACCTGGGGTTTTGTTGGAGTAGAAAAATACAAGCTCAATAGGACACATAATTCTTTTTTTAAGACAGGGATGCACATAGAGTTTCCTGTTTCATCTGCTAGATTCGCCTTAAAGGGAGAGCTGGTGATAGATGATATGATTGGGATTTTTCCACGTTATCAAATAGAAACCTGGCTTCCTAAATATTTTATTAATTTAGGTGTAGGTAATCTTTTTGGAAATGAAGATGGTTATGCTTTCTGGGTTGGAATTCGTTTATAAAGTAGGTGGCATTTGATGCTAAAAAATTATAAAAAATTTGGACTAATTTTAATAATAATTTCTTTATTGCTTAGCGGTTGTACATCATCTGGGCTTTATATTTTTACATCATGGTTTGCTGGAGAAGTACGAGAGAGTTCAGTTCTTCATCAACCGATTATGGGTGTCAAGGTCTTGAATACCGAAGGTGACCTTCTCGGCGAGACTGATGAACACGGCCTTTTTTTGGTTAAAACTTCTGTTGATAATGGGGTAGCAAAACTTATTTTCCAACATCCTAATTATGAAGATAGTATTATAGAACAGTTTGTAGATGGTAGTAAAAGCCAGACGGTTCAACTTTCACCATTAGAGTTAAATCCAGCAGGAGGGCTTATAACTGGTCAAGTAATTCGTGAAATTAACTTATCTGAATCTCTTCCTCAAAATAGTTTCAAAAGCCTTCAAGTAAATGAAAAAGCTTTAGAGGAACAAATTATTGAGGGAGAATATAATCTTATAACTCAAAAAGGAGAAAAATGGGTTCAAGAAAAACTATCTGGTAAGGGTAGAATTCTCTATGCTTCAGATTCAGGTTTTTACGCAATTATTCTGGATTCTGATGTTGATGCTGAGAGATGGGTTGAAGAATTAACCCTAACAGGTGAAGTCGAATATATTGCACTAAATAGCATGGTTCAAATGATGGGTCAGGAGTATGGAGATTCTGATTGGGAATGGGCTGATCTTTGGAATATGCAGATGATGGATATTAATTTGGCCTGGCAGCACTCTACCGGAAGTGGGGTAGTGGTTGCTGTTTTGGATACTCTATATACCTCTTTACATCCTGATCTTTTACCAAATCTGTTGCCTGCATTAGATACGACAGGTAATAATAAAGAAAATGAACTGTTAAATCGACATGGCTTACATGTGGCAGGTATTATCGGAGCTTTAGCTAATAGGCAAGGGGTAGTAGGAATTGCTCCTGATGTATCTATTTTACCGATTCGAGTTTTTAATGTGCTGGAGAATTCATCAATAGCATATATAGTAGAAGCATTAGATTTGGCGATTGAGAATCAAGTTGACGTTATAAATATGAGTTTTGGTACTGCTAATGATGACTTCGTGCTACATGAGGCAATTAAAAGGGCTTATGAAGCAGGGATTGTCTTAGTTGGCGCCTCAGGGAATTATGGGTATGACAGCCTCCTATATCCAGCGGCCTACCCTGAAGTGATCGCTGTGGGCGCTGTAGGGCCTGATGGTGAGCGTGCTTACTATTCTCAGTATGGCCTAGGATTAGAGTTAATGGCACCAGGAGGTAACGTTAGACTTGGAAACGAGGCTCAGATACTTAGTACAGGTTGGGAGCGGGAAGCAGAAGATTATGCTTATGTTTACCAACAGGGGACATCTATGGCTGCTCCTCATGTAAGTGGTATAGCGGCTTTATTAGTAGCTTACGGAATAAATGATCCAGATTATCTTAGATTAGTATTAAGAGATACTGCACGGGATCTGGGTACACAAGGATATGATCTCAGCACCGGATATGGTCTTGTAGACCCATATATGGCATTAGATAGATTTCAGCATACTTATGTATTCTTTGGTTCAATCGAAGATGGTTCAGCTCAGTTGAGAAGCCCTGTGATACAGGTTGCAGTGAATGGAGAGTATAATCTTTCAGGTGTTCACACAGGAACCGGGAGAGTGATTGGGTGGATTGATGTGAATCATAATTTGATCATTGATTCAGGGGATTATTTCGGAGAATCTGAAGAATTTATGGTTACATCTGATGTGGATATGATTTCAGAGATAGATATTCAAGTAAAATTTATTGAAGGTGATTTTCATGCAATTAATATAGGTGTGGCTTTTTAGTGAAAATCTCTATTGCTAACAATAGCAATAGAGATTTTTTGTTATAAATTAATCTAAAAAACTTGATTTTTCTAGCATCTAAACCTTGCTTGAAAATTATCAAAATATGAAATATACTTACAATAAGACGAATACAATAAATTCGGGATTCAAAAAGAATTGATGCGCTTATGAGGAGGACTGAGAATAATGATCTCTAATATAGTTTTTGATTTGGGAAATGTTTTGTTAAATTTTAAGCCTAAAGAATACTTAGCAGATAATTTTTCGGATGCTGATCTAGTCGAAGAACTGTACCAACAGATATTTTGCTCAGCAGAATGGCTTGAACTTGATCGTGGTACACTTTCAATCGAAGAAGTAATTAGAATAATTGGTCAGCGACATCCTGAAAATTTGAAAGCTATCGAAAAAGTTTTATTCAATTGGGAAGAATTGCTGACTCCTATCGAAAGTTCTGTTGAGATTTTGTGTGAGCTGAAAGAGAAGGGTTATAAGATATATGCTTTGTCAAATTTTCACCTTAAGGCTTTTCATGAAGTATCTGAGAGATATGACTTTTTTAAGTTATTTAATGGAAAAGTTATTTCTTCAAAGATAAAACTTTTAAAACCAGAACCAGAAATTTATCAGTATTTGATTAATGAACATGGAATTGAACCAGAAGAGACTATTTTTATTGATGACTCTAAGGAAAATATTGAAGCAGCTAAGAAATTTGGGATTAAAACAATCCATTTTACAGCTTCAACTGATTTGAAGAAGGAATTAGAAAAATACAACATAGCAGGTATGGTATGAATATATTAGTAACTGGTGGGGCAGGTTTTATTGGTTCTAACATTGTTGACGAACTTATTGAGTTAGGGAAAAAAGTAGTAGTTATAGATAACCTTTCTACTGGAAAACTTGAAAATTTAAATCCAAAGGCAAAATTTTATCAGATGGATATTCTCTCTTCTGATATTCAAGAGGTATTTAAAACTGAAAAGATTACACATGTTATTCATCATGCAGCACAGATTGATGTGCGGCGTTCGATGCAGGAACCAGTATTTGATGGGCAAAATAATATTTTGGGTACCATTAATTTATTGGAAACCTGCCGTAAGCATAATGTGGAAAAGATTATTTATGCTTCTTCAGCAGCAGTTTATGGTGAACCTGATTATTTACCGATACTTGAAGATAATCCTATAAAAGCTATGTCTGCATATGGGGTGAGTAAACACACTCCAGAGCATTACATTAGGATGTATAGCTCTATATATGGCTTAAAATATACTATTCTTCGCTATGCCAATGTTTATGGGCCAAGACAGGATGCAAAAGGGGAAGGTGGAGTTATCTCTATCTTTATTGATAAAGTTCTTGCTGGAGAGTCTGCTATTGTCTTTGGAGATGGAGAGCAAACAAGAGATTTTATCTTTGTTAAAGATATAGTTAATGCAAACATACAGGCTCTTACCAAAGGTGATAATCAACTTGTGAACATTAGTTGCAACCGTCAGGATAGTGTGAATCGTTTGCTTCAAGTTTTAGAAGATATAATGGGATTTTCTATTCAAACAGTATATGCTAAAGAACGTGAGGGAGAAATTCGAGATAGTTATCTGGACAATAAAAAAGCGAAGAAAGTAATGGGCTGGAGTCCTGAGTATGATCTCTATAGAGGATTAAAAGAAACTATTGAGTACTATCAACACAAAAAATAAGGCTGTCAAAATGACAGCCTTTATTTATATACATCAACTTCAGTATCATGAAGATAAAATAACCGATCTTCACCAACCATAAGTTGAACTTTTACCCCAGAACTACTACTTTCCCAGAGTGGATTTCCAAACTCTAAATCATAAATTCGAATACCATTCCAACTATTGAGAATGATGATTCCATTCCCTACCCCCGCGATTTCAGTGGCAGGAAAATCTAATTCCTTCTCCCAATAGAGATAACCTGATTTAGCATCGAAAAGATACATCCTGCTTTTTTTCGATTGTGTAAAGAGGGCTAAAACTTTTCCTTGTATCAATTTTGGAGTATGGGCTGTTGCAGAAGAACCTGCAAATTTACCTTTATAACTCCACATATTGCTTCCATCAACTGAATTGATAGCAAGTATTTGATCATAATCATCATTATAGGTAAGGAAATTGAGAATTCTTGTGGATGTTATATTAAAGTTAGGACTAATCATTTTTTTATAAACTAAACTTTGTCGGTTTAGATCTAAAGAATAAAGATAACCACTTGAATCGCCAAAATAGATTTGATCTCCAGCGATAGTAGGTTGACTCAAGAAAAAGCCATCTGTCCGATATTGCCAGAGTAAGTTACCTTTTTTAGTTCCCAGAGCTAATAATTTACCTCGCTGAGTGGTGAGATAAATTGCATCTTTTGTAATAGCAGCTGTTTGATAGATGGTGTCTTCAGGAGTATACTTCCAGTGAACCCATCCATATTTTAGATTGAAAACAATAACTTCTTCTTTTGTGATAGCAACTCCCCAATCTCCATTAGTTGATAATGGAGCAGTTAATCGTCCGGATAAATCCATTTTCCACATAATATGCTTGCTTTTAGCATGAACAGCAACTAAGTAATGTTCTTTACCTCTGACTGGAATCACTAAAATTTGATCATAGTATAAGCCACCTGATTGGATTGGATCAGGGATTGTGTAGGTATCTCTGATAACTAGATCTTTTACATGAAGACGAACTACATCAAGGGTTCCTTCAAATTCAGCCCACCATCTGGCATCAGAACTGACTTCTGCTGAGATTGTGATGAAATAAGTTCCCTTTGATTCTTTCTCCTCAATTATTTCATAGGAGAGGAGATTTCCCCAGGTCTGGCTCATTACAACATCTTTAGTGATAGTTAAGTTCTCCATCACCGTAAATGCGGTTATCCTAACCCCTAGAGCCTGTTCCATGGCATTTCGAAAGGCATCCATTAAAGCTTCTTCTTTTGCAATTCCCTTATTTGTTGAGATTGGGGCAAGGCCTGTGGCACTTATTTGAATTTTTTCTTCTTTCTTTTTAGAGACGGCTAAGGATATTGGTGAAATGAGAATACATATAACTATTATTGCAATTAGTAAAAACCATTTATTTTTATGATTCATTAGTTTTACCTCCAGTGATTATGAGGATTTTTGACATTAAAAATATATCTGTATCTCCTAATTGAGAAAGAATTGTTTGTCCATCTTCTTGCGTAATGTAGATGATGAGATTGTATATTGAATTTAAATTTTGAGCACTGATAATGAGTGGATTTTCTCCAGCTCGTGGATCTGATAAGGCATCTGTGTGGCTTAATTTTAAAATTGATTCTTCACCAGTATAAGGTGCTCGGTCAGGAGAAAAGATGAGCTTATCATCTAAATCTCTAATTTGTAAAAGTTCAATGGTTGTGATTTTAAATTGTTGAGCATCAATAATTAAACTGGTGTACTGATTTTTTTTATCAGTTTGTTCTGTGCTTTCATCTGAAGCAGGGGAAGAAGCATATATTGTTTTGAGTGGTTCAAAACTAACTTTAAGCTGAATATGATATATTCCTTCCTGTAAGTATTCCTCATTAGGAACAACTTGCGCTCCCTGTAAAATTCCTTCAACATGTGTGCGGACTTCATCATCAATCATCAGATTTTTTAGAGATGTTTGACCGTTTATTTCTAAACCTGCGATAATTTCTAGTAGATTCCGCTGGGCATCAACTTTTGCGGCTAGTCGTGCTAAAGCAATAGCTTGAGATTGATTAGCAATATCTTCTCTGACGACTCCCATCCCTTCAGCTATTATGTATCCTTCGGTAAAATTAACCTCTGGAAGTGAATTTGCTTCGGCGAAAGTCAGGTTAGAAAACAAAAGAATAAAAAGTAATAAAAATGGAATTTTATTTTTCAAAATTTGGCCTCCTTTCAATAGACGAATATTAATAAATTTCGTCGTTATTACTCTGATTTCCTGCCATAGTCTTTGAGAATTTATCTACTTGCAAAAAAGAAAGCGAAATGCTAAAATTACTTAGAACCTTGAAGATGGGGAGGATTTTGATATATATGAAGAAATCTATAGTGATCGGTGTATCAGGAGGCTCGGGATCTGGCAAGACAACTGTAGCAGAAAATTTGGTCAAACGTATTGGTGAGGATATTCTTTTAATCAAACAAGATTTTTACTATAAAGAAAATAGTAATCTTTCCTTTGAGGAGAGGGAAAAATTGAACTATGATTGTCCAGATGCTTTTGATACAGAACTTTTGATTGAACAGATTTCTAAGTTAGTTCAGGGTGAAGTCGTTGATCAACCCCGATATGATTTTACTGTTCATAATCGAATGCCTGAACGAGTAAAAGTAGAATCACGGCCGATAATTTTGATTGAGGGGATACTGATTTTACATGACCCGAGATTGCGTGATTTAATGGATATTAAGGTATTTGTAGATGCTGATTCAGATATTCGATTGCTAAGACGTGTATTAAGAGATACGAAAGAGCGAGGACGTACGATAGAATCTATTTCAGAGCAGTATCTAGAGACAGTCCGTCCGATGTATGAGAAATATATTCATCCGACGAAGAAATATGCAGATATTATAGTGCCTAGGGGTGGATTTAATGAGGTGGCTATTGATATATTGGAGTCAAGGATAAGGAGTTATTTGAGAGTTGAGGTGTGACCAGAACTTTTTTAACGGTATAAGCAGGGAAAAACGCAGAAGGGGAGAAAATATTAAAAAAAGGAGGCGAATTGCGATGGAACTCAAAAATTGCAAAGAGTGTAGAAAAGTATTTGTTCATCCTGTCCGTGAGATTTGCCAGGACTGTTTTGAACAAGAAGATAAAGATTTTGAAAAAGTGAGGGAATTTCTTCAAGATGCGTCAACTTCTTCGATTGAGGAAATTCATGAACATACAGAAGTAAAAACAAAGAAAATTATGAAATTTGTTCGACAAGGTAGGTTAAATCGAGCTGGTTTAAAAGTTAAAGTATATGCAAATTGTCAAGGATGTGGAGAGCCAGTAGATGGAGATGAAGAATATTGTCCAGCTTGTAAAGATCGAATGATAAAAGGTTTACAGAGTGATGAATCAGTACAACAAGGTAATATAGGTGGATCTAAGGGAAGAAAGATGTTTACAGCTAACCGGAGAAAAGGAAGATAATTTATATCTAGACTTTTTAGCAAGAATAATAGAGCAATACTGAGATAACCTGACTTAATTTAGAGTCAGGGATTTTTTTTTATGTTAATGAAACTTAATTAAAATCCGATGATAGGAGTAAGGCTAGTATTAATTTGATGGTGGTGATTCGGATGAAAATTTCTGGAAGCAAGTTTCAACAGATAACAAAAATATATCAAAAGAATAAACCTCAACATTCTGGGAGAACTGACTCTACTAAAGGTGATCAGGCTCATGTTTCTCGTGAAGCAAGAGAGCTTGGAAGAATTCAGGAGATATTAGCTCAAACTCCTGATATTCGTGCTGAAAAGGTAGAAAAGTTGAAAATGGCTATTCAACTGGGCACTTATGAAGTAAAAGGCGAAAAGATTGCAGAAAAAATGCTCGAGGGTTATTTTGTTGATCGTATTATTGGTTAGTTTCTGTCTTCAAAGAGGAGGATCCGTAGAATGAACCATTTAAATGAACTTTTGCGAGTTTTAGCCGTTGAACAGGGTCTCTACGAGGAACTGGCTGTGTGGGCTCAGAAAAAGCAAGAAGTTATTATTGCAAATGATATAGATGAACTTGCCAAATGTTTAAAAGAGGAACAAGAATTAATTGAGAAGATTGAGACTGTTGAAAAAGAACGACGTCAATCAATATTGGGATTAAGTACTGTTTTAAATATTTCTGAGAAAGAACTTTCTTTTTCAAAAATTAGAGATTTTATCGATGAGCGTTCTAAGGAAAAACTTGAACAATTTCGAATTAGTCTGTTACAAACTTTAGAAAAATTGAATAAAACTAATGATACCAATAAAATGTTGATAGAGGAAGCAATGCATATAAATGACTTTACAATCCGTACCTTGACTTTGGCAACATCTCCTTCTTCTTCTACTTATGGTAGAAAGGGAGTAGATGATAAGAAGTCACAACATTTAATCGATAAACGTGTGTAAAGAACGGAGGTAGGAAATATGAGTGGAATGATGGGTTTAAATATAGGGGTTAATGCATTGAAGGCACATCGTCGTGCGTTAGATGTTACTGCTCATAACATAGCTAATGCTAATACAGAAGGTTACACTAGGCAGCGTGCAGTATTGTCTACTACAATTCCTTATACGCTTCCATCCATGAATAATCGTAAGGAAGCAGGCCAGGTTGGAACAGGAGTAGAGGTTAGTCAGATTTTGAGATTACGGAATGCATTTGTTGATAAACGTTTACATGATAACACCTCTTCTAAAAGTGAGTGGGAACAACGTAGTAATGCATTAAATGAGATCGAGTTGATTTTTGGTGAGCCATCAGACGCAGGTTTAAGAAGTTCTTTGGATAACTTTTGGAGTTCTCTTCAAGAGTTGCAAAATAGTCCTGAAAATTCTGCTGTTCGAGCCGCAGTACGTCAGAGTGCAGCATCATTGACAGATATTTTTTCTTCGTTACGTGGTCAGTTAAATGATTTTAGGTGGTCATTAGATGGTCATATTAAGAATAAGGTTGGAGAAATAAACTCTATTTCTCACCGAATTGCTGATCTAAATCAGCAAATCTCTCAAGCATCCAGTAAAGGTGACAGTCCTAATGATCTTTTGGATAAACGAGACCTTTTAATTGATGAACTTTCAAAGATTGTGGATATTGAAGTTTATGTTGATTCTCGTTCTAAAGCAAATGTAATGATTGGTGGATATAGTCTCGTTTCGGGTAATACTTATAATGAACTTGAGATTCATTCTAATTCAAATAGAGACGGCTTAGTGGATATAAAATGGGCTAAAAGTGGTGAATATTTAAAGGTTCAAAGTGGAGAGATTGCCGGACTCCTTGATGCCAGAGATAACAAGGTGGCTTATTATGTAAATGAGTTAGATACCATGGCACAGGTCTTTATTGCAAAATTTAATACAATTCATCAAAAAGGTTATGGTTTAGATAATAGTACAGGAATTTCTTTTTTTGAGGGAACTAATGCATCCAATATTAAAGTAAGTGATGCTATTATGGACGAGATTAATGGTCTAAATAAAATCGCTGCAGCATCTCAATTAGATAGTGTTGGTGATGGTAGTAATGCTCTTAATTTAAGCCAGGTAATGCAAAATGGAGTCTTAAATGGCAATAATTCAACAATGGGCGATTATTGGGGAGGAATTATTAGTTCATTGGGTATTGATACTCAACGTTCTAAAGGGATGACAGATAATTTTGATTCTATAACTCAACAACTTGAACAACAGCGAGCTTCACTTTCAGGTGTTTCTCTAGATGAAGAGATGGCAAACATAATAGTATTTCAACAAGCATATAATGCTGCGGCAAAATTAATTCAAACTCAGTCGGAAATGATGGATGTTTTGAATGGAATATTAAGGTAGGGGGTGGAATAAATGCGCTTAACAAGTAATATGATGGTGAAAAATTTGATGCGTAACTTGAATAATAATTATAAAAAAATGGATCGATTAAGCAATGAACTTTCTACAGGTAGGAAGATTATGCAACCTTCTGATGATCCAGTAGCTTCGTTACGTAGTATGCAATTACAAACGGTTATTCATCAAAATGAGCAATATATAAAAAATATTGATCAAGCAATTGACTGGATTGATACTTCTGAATCTGCTTTAGATGAGGTAAATTCAGTATTACTTA
Source organism: Halanaerobiales bacterium (assembly GCA_023128035.1). The sequence continues at coordinate 15,220 of JAGMES010000003.1, forward strand.
GAGGTCGCGAATTGGCAATTTACGGGGCTAGTGATACTTTGGATCAAGAGCAACGGGATTCGATTCGTCTGGAAATAGAGCAATTGGCTGAGCATCTGGTGCAGATTTCTAATACTTCTATTGGTGGACGTTTTGTATTTTCAGGACATAAGACTACAACAAAACCTTATGCTGATTATAACTCTGCATATCAAGGTGATATTAATCATTTAGGTGTAGAAATTAGTAAAAGTGTTTCTATAGATTATAGTATTCCAGGAAATTCAGTTTTTGATCAAGCTTTTGATGCTATGAGAGATATGATCAATGATTTATCAACGGGTAATATAACTAATCTTTCTACTACCACTCTAAATAAAATCGATGAGGCAAGTGATATATCTCTTGCAATGCGTTCTCATTTGGGATCTAAGGTGAAACGTTTAGAGTTGGCCAAAAATCGGTTTGAAGATGCAAATATAAAGCATACCCAACTTTTAACAGAACTCGAAAATGTAGATATTGCTGAAACGATTATGAATTTTAAAAATGAAGAAAACGTGTATCGTGCATCTTTGAGTGTAGGAGCGCGTGTTATTCAACCATCTTTAATTGACTTTTTAAAGTAGGGTGATGAAATGGATATTAAAATTACTCAACAACCTGCTATATTGGGATTGAATATTAAATCTCCAGAAACCAGTATTCAAAAGAAAGATGCTGTAGCTAAACATAATCCTGCTAGTAGTAAAGTACAGATTCAACGGAATAAAGGTACTGTAAAGGTTAACAATGATGCGGCTCGTCAGGGGATAGGTATTTATGATTCTGGCCCATTTATGAAGCGGATGGCTGATAAAGGTCAGCAGATTGCCTTTGAAGGAATAGCTCGTAGAGTAAGTGAGGGGCATCAGATGTCTGATATTCATAAAAACGGATTTATATTGCCTAAAATAATGGCTAATGCTGCATGGGATGGAACTAAATCTGTTGGAATTAAGCTAAAACCATCAGCAGATGTTCAAGGTCAGCCTGGTTCAACGAAGATAGATTTTAAGATACAACCTTTTAAGATGGATGCATCTTCTTCTGAGTTTAAGGTAGACTTAAATTGGGGTAAGGTAGGTAAATATTTGGAACAGAAAAATTATATAGATATCGAATGGACAGGAAGTTTAATTGATCTTGTTAGGTAAGTGAAAATGGAGCAATAAAATAGTAGTTAAAATCATAGACAATTATAGCTATATGTGGACACAAATATTTAGCTATAAGCTGTTTTATTGCTTTCAAGCCAGAGTGAATGTGAATTGCGAAAGTAGCTTTGCATGATGAACTAGGTTAGTATGAAAGGTAAAGACATACCCATGAGTGTATCCATCAGCTTATGGCTCTATGAGTATTGAGGAAGACCGACTTCTAGTGTCCTGAAGTCAAACACCGAAAATACATATTCTTCATATTGACGTTGGCAAGAAGGGAAATTCCCATACTTAGGAGGGTTGTCAGAAATGACAGAATACAGCTTTGTTTTTGATAGTAAGGGTAAAAAACTTAGTCCTACTAAGGCCAATAAGGGTTGGTACCTAATTAGAAAGAAAAGAGCTGTATTAGTAGATAAATATCCTATGGTGATACAACTTACAAAAGAAGTTAAAGACGAAGAAGAAGATGAATCTCAGTTTGTTGTAGGTATTGATGATGGTAGTAAACATGTAGGTATCGGGATTGTTCAAAAATGTAAAACCAAAAATAAGCCAGTGTTTAAAGGTACTATAGAACTTAGGCAAGATGTATCACATCTTATGACAGTTAGAGCTGGATATAGGAGACATCGTAGATATCATAAAGGATATCGACCTAAAAGATTTGATAATAGATCTAGTAGTCGAAGAAAAAATAGAATTGCACCTTCCATAAAGCAAAAGAAAGATAGTATTTTAAGAGTGTTAAATAGATTAAAAAAATATATAAATATCAATGAAATACATTTGGAGGATGTAGCAATAGATATAAGAGCATTACAGGAAGGGAAAAAACTATATAAATGCCAATATCAAAAATCGAATAGACTTGATGAAAATTTAAGAAAAGCTGCGATCTTAAGAGATAATAATACCTGTCAAATGTGTTATAAAACAAACTGTAAAATAGAAGTTCATCATATAATTCCAAAGAGGTTAAAAGGTGATAATAGCATTTATAACTTAATCTCTTTATGTGAAGAATGTCATGAAAAAGTTACAGGAGATGAACTTAAATATAAAGAAAATTTACAGACTAAAATTAATGGAAAAAATTTGTCTTTTTATATAGCTCAACATGTTATGCAAGGTAAAAATTATTTAAGAGAAGGTTTTAAAAAAATTGCTCCTCTTAATCTTACAACTGGAGGAGATACTGCAAATAAAAGAATTGAATTAGACATTGAAAAATCGCATGCAAATGATGCTTTAGTTATTACAAAAATAAGCATAGAAAAAGAACAATGCAATATAAAAGATTGGAAAATAAAACCTCAAAGAAGAAAAGCAAAATCTCAAATTGATGAATTAGCAGGATTTAAGCATAGAGATTTAGTTAAATACACTAAAAGAAATGGGGATGCCTATATAGGTTATATTACTGCTATGTATCCAAAAAGAAATTGTGTTAATATAACTACTTTGGATGGCAAATCTTTAAAAAGATATGGGATTAAAAGATTAAAATTACTTTGGAGGTTTAGCAAAATTTATTGGTTCTAATTAGACTATATGTCTATGCTTTTATATGTTTTGAGATGGAGGTAAATTTATGAAAATTAATACACCTCGTTTTGGTGAATTAGAGTATAAAGAGGAAGATGTGTTGAATTTTCCAAAAGGAATTTTAGGTTTTGCTGAAGAGAATCAATTTATTCTATTAAACGAAGAGATTCATGCACCTTTTATGTGGCTTCAGTCTGTGAAAAATCCCAAATTGGCATTTGTTGTTTTGAATCCGTGGGAAGTATTGTCTGACTACCAAATAGAATTTAATGAGGAAGTGAGAACAAGACTTCAGATCACGGATGAAGCTCAGGTTATGACTTTAGGAATTACGATAATTCCAGAGGACCCCCGCCAAATGACTATTAATCTGAGAGCACCATTGCTAATCAATGTAGAGTCTAGATTGGGTGAACAGATTATTCATTCTGATGATCAATACGATATACGATATCCGGTATTAGGGGAGTAGCAGCAAAGGGGGGTAATTCATTGCTAATTTTAACACGAAGAAAAGATGAGAGTATTCTGATCGGAGATAACATCAAGATCAAGATTCTTGATGTTCAAAATAATAATGTAAAAATAGGTATTGAAGCACCGAAGGAATTGACTATTTTACGTGAAGAATTGGTATTGGAAGTTCAACGTGAGAATCAGAGAGCAGTACAAATTGATCTAAACATTTTAGGTGAAGCTTCAAAATTGCTCATTAAATCGAATAAAAAAGAAAAAGAGATTTAATAGATAGTATTATAGAGATATAACGAGCAAAACGGATCTTATTGGCTTTCATGATTCATTTTGCTCGTTAAAATCCCCTTAGTTGTTGTCGATATATAAATTAAGATATTTAACATCGATTAATGAATTTGAGTTAATTAAATTCATTAATGGTTGTTAAACTCATTGATGATAATCGGCCGGTCATTCAATGAGGAAACAACTTTGGCAAGGATGCCAATTCAAAAATTAAAAGGAGGCTTTACTTATGAGAATTAATCATAATATTTCTGCTTTGAATGCGTGGAAAACTTTAAGAGGTACTGATAATGCAATGAGTAAATCTTTGGAAAAATTATCTTCTGGTTTACGGATCAACCGTGCCGCTGATGATGCTGCTGGTTTAGCAATTTCTGAAAAGATGCGTGGTCAAATTAGAGGTTTAAATCAGGCAGTTCGTAATGCTCAAGATGGTATTTCATTGATTCAGACTGCTGAAGGTGCATTAAATGAGACTCATTCCATACTTCAACGGATGAGAGAGTTAGCTGTTCAAGCTTCTAATGATACTAACATTACTGCTGACCGTGAAAAGATCCAAACAGAATTGAAAGCTTTAAAAAGTGAATTAGATAGAATTGCTAGTAATACTGAATTTAATACCAAAAACTTACTTGACGGTACTTATAAAGGTAAAATTCACATTGGTGCTAACACTGGTCAGAATATTACGATCTCTGTTGGTAGTATGAACGCATCTGCATTAATGAGTACTGTTGACGGTATGAGCTGTATGTCTTATATGATTTCTGGAGCAGGTGCTTCACAGCAAACGCATGCCAATCGTTTAGTAGGATATTTAGATACTGCAATATCTAAAGTATCAACCCAGCGTGCTAAGCTTGGTGCATACCAGAATCGTCTGGAACACACTATTGCTAACTTAGACACAGCTGCTGAAAATTTAACAGCTGCAGAATCCCGTGTTAGAGACGTTGACATGGCAGCTGAGATGATGAACTTCACTAAGAGTCAGATTCTGATGCAGGCGGGTACAGCAATGATGGCACAAGCTAATCAAAAGCCACAATCTGTATTACAACTCCTTGGTTAATAAGTACAAGTTTATAAATTTCGACCGACTGATTTTCAGTCGGTCGAAATTCCTCTATTTGGACTTGCATAATGAAGAAAATCTTATTCAAATCCAAATAGAGGAAATAAGGAGGGGGTTAAATCATGAATATCAAAAATGTACAGGTTAATAGTATACTTACAAATTTGAAAAATCATGAGATGATTAAAAGTGAAAAGATTAAAGATGCAAACGAAACAGCAGAAATAAATAATGAAATTCATAAAAAGAATGATAATATAGAACAGACAAAAAACACTTTACAAGGTTCTGAGTCTAAAAAATCGATCTTAGAAATTACAAACGAACTCAATGAAATGGTAAAAACTTTTAATCGAAAACTTGAATTTTCTGTTCACGAGGATACCAATCGGGTGATGGTTAAAGTTGTAGATACAGAAACAGATGAAATAATTAGAGAGATTCCGCCTGAGGCAGTTTTGGATATAGTAGCTAAGATGCAAGATACTTTTAGTATTTTTGTTGATGTTCGCGTATAATGAAGTAGGTTTTATATTGGGAGGTGAAAGTTAATGACCATTCGTTTTGGTGGTATATCTTCAGGTCTTGATACGGCGTCTATGGTACAACAATTGATGCAACTTGAAAGTCGCCCTTTGATCCAGATTCAAAATAAAAAGACTATGGCGGGGTTAAAGCAGGAGCTATTATCTGAGGTAAGCAGTAGTCTTAGTGCATTTCAGGGAAAAGTATCTAATTTGGTTAAGGCTAGTACTTGGAATCAGTTAAAGGCAACTTCTAGTAATGAAGATGTAGTTACTATTACCAAAGATGAAGATTCTGTAATGGGCTCTTATCAATTAGAAGTTACTAAACTGGCAACAGTTACTTCTGTGCTAGGTTCTGAATTGGTTGCTGGAGTTTCGACTGCTGCTTCAACTACAAGTACAGCAGCTGTAGGAAGTAGCCGTATTGTTCAGGATACATTTGCTGCCTTTGAAGGTTCGATTAAAGATGGTACAATAACTATTAATGATGTTACTTTTACTATTGATGTAGATAATACGAAGATTGATGAGTTTATGAATCAGGTGAATAGCTCTAGTGCTGGAGTAACCATAAGTTATGATGATACTAGTGACAAATTTACCATCCAGACAAAAGATATTGGATCAGATGAAAAAATAAGTATTTCTGATAAAACTGATTTCTTTAATGCTATTAATATTGATCCTAGTATAACCTATCAAGGTAGTGGAACAGTGGACACTTCTGCAAAACTTGTGGATACTAGTATTACGGGTTTATCTGCACCAGGAGGAACTTTTTACTTCAAAATTAATGATTACTCGTTCTCTTTTGACGAAAGTATTCATAGCTTAAATAGTGTTATCGATACTGTAAATAGTTCAGGTGCAGGAGTTAGTATGATTTATGATTCCGAATTAGATAAAGTAATTATTTCTAATAAAGAAAAAGGCGATAATTATATTAATTTTGAAGATATTCAGGGAAATTTGCTTGAATCGATGGGTGTATATGTACCAGGGGATGAACCAGCAACCCAAGCTAAGCAGACATTAGGAGATGAAGCATCTTTTAAGTTAAATGGCGTAGCTATGACCAGAGATTCCAATGAATTTGAGATAAATGGTGTTACTTTTAATTTGAAAAGTGTAGGTAATTCAACAGTAAATGTTGAGAATAATACTGATGCTACGTATAATTCGATTAAAGAATTTGTAGACCAATATAATTCTACAATATCTCTTCTAAATGCACGTCTTTCAGAGGAGAAGGTTAACAATGCTACTACAGAGATATCTCTACGAAAAGGACTTCTTCGTGCTGATTCAACTATAATGGGAATTCGTAGTAAATTACGTGAAATTAATACGTCAAATGTGAATGGATTGACTAATATATATGACTCTCTTATGGAAATTGGAATAACTACATCCAGTGATGATTTTGGTAAATCTGGACTTTTAGAGATTGATGAAACTAAGTTAAAAGATGCTTTAGAAAACAATTTTGAGGGAGTTAAAAAACTATTCTTCGAAGATTTAGATGATGATGATAATGTTGATGATGGTGAAATAGGTTTAGCAGCAACTTTATATAATGAACTTGAGGGGTATGTTAGTTCTTCTACAACGAGTTATAGTGGACGTACTTATAAAGTGGGAATCTTACCGATGCGAATTGATTCTATGGAACAACTTATTTCAGAGTATGATGATCAGATTGAAGATTTTGAAGATAGATTGGTACAAATTGAGGAACGATATTGGCGGCAGTTTAATGCCATGGAACAGGCTCTATCTCGAATTCAAAACCAGGGAAATTGGCTTTCTAGTCAATTAGCCACTTTGCCAACGATTTCAAATGGGTGATTTTTAAAAAAAATCACCCATTTTTTCCCATTAAACAACATTATAGAATTATGGAGGCTTAAAAATGAAAGTATATATAAATGGTGAATTATATGAAGCGATTCAATCAGCAGATAGATTAAGTGAAATTGTAGAGGATTTACGTATTGAATGTAAAAAAGAGAATAAAGTTTTGCAGATTATGATCGACGGAAAATTTGTAGATACTATACTTCCTGGTCAACTAGAGGTAGGGGTTGGGAAAGTAGAAATTGAGAAAAAAACACCGTTGGAATTAGTCATTGAAGGATTGATAGAAAGCATAAATTATCTACCAGTATTAGGAGAAGGATTAAATGAATCTACTAATCATTTTCGAGAAGGGAATATTAGTAAGGGAATTATAATATTTGAACAAAGTATTGATGGATTGAATTGGTTGAATCACTTACTAACAGGAGTGAAAGTATATATAGTATCTGATGAGCGATTTAATATTAGGTGTAATAACTACCAGGAAGATGTTGAAGGATTTTCACAAATTATTAAAGAATTATTATTAGCATGGGAGAATGAGGACTATGTTTTAATTGCCGATTTAGTTGAATATGAATTGATCCCAAATTTGGATAAGTGTCATAATTTTTTTGTGGAAATTTTAGATCAATTGGCAGGTGTATGAAAATAATGAGTAGTTTTTTTTTGATTGAAACTCGTGAAGGAACCCTATCTTTAGGATATCGAGAAAATGGGTGTGAGGTTAGCCTTCATAGTACCTATGCGCCTTCACGTGAAGCTGTACAGTTTATTGACTCACGTAAAGATAAAATTTCTGAAGCCAAGGTTATTTTGGTGTATGGTTTAGGAATGGGTTATCATTTAAAAGAATTACAGAAACATTTAGCACCAGATACAAAAGTGTATGTTCTGGAGATGAATCCTGAAGTTGTACAATATACTGATCATGTATTTTTAATTTCAGAATATAGAAAAAAGGGATTTGTTTTTTTCATATCTGATGTTTTAATGGAAGTTCAATCTTTTTTTTCAAAAGTCATTTCTGAATGTGATATGGAAGATTTTTTTCTGTTAATCCATAAACCGTCTTTAAAAGTTATTCCTAAAAATTGTAATCCTATTCGACATATGCTTGAAGACTGGGAATTAAAAAGAGAAACTTTTGAACGTTATGGTAAAATAATGGAAATAAATTTTGAGGAAAATATACTTAAAATGAGTGATTATTTTTGTTTAGAATCCTTCAAGAATAGCTACAAAGAAAAGCCAATTATCATTGTATCTGCAGGACCTTCATTAAATTTAAATAAACATTTTTTGCCAGAACTAAAAAATAAAGCACTCGTTATTGCTGTTGGGAGCGTAGTGAAACCACTTATTGATATGGGATTTATTCCTGATTGTATGATTATTACAGACCCTCATCCAGTTACATGTAGACAGGTCGAAGGGCTTGACTTGAAGATTCCTCTATTTTTCTTTCCGACTATTCAACCTAAGATTGTTCAAAATTATAAAGGGCCAAAAGTTATATTATTTCAAAAAGGGTTTGAAAAAAGTGAGATTTTAGCTTTAAAAAACGATTGTTCAATTATTGAAACAGGTGGTTCAGTGGCTACTACAGCTCTAGAGTTATCAATTTTCTTGGGTGGGAATCCGATTATTTTTGTTGGGCAAGACTTGGCGTTTACTAATGGTAAATCTCATGCTGAAGGTGCTACATCACATAAATTTGTGCCTAACCTCAATAACCGCAGGGTTAAGGGAGTTAATGGGAATTTGATTCCTACTAGTAAGGCTTTTTCTATATATCTAAAATGGATTGAAAATAAGATTCGTCAGAATCTTTATATACAGTTTATTGATGCAACAGAGGGAGGAGCATATATTGAGGGAACAGAACTCTTCTCTTTAGAGGAAATTACTAATAAATTAGATACTGAAATCCCGGTGGATTCTCTATTAGATAAATTACTGAATAAAGAAACGGAGGCTTAATATGAGTTATTTAGAGAAAAATTTAGAGCATTTAAAACGATTTAATAGTAGATTATATGACCGGGTTTCTGAATGGCTTTCTGAAGGGGATTTAGAAGGTAGATTTTCTGTAGTTCAGGGGAAAAACGGTGAACCTAGTCTAAAATGTTTGGATGGAGAAAAATCTAAATTTATAACAAGTGCTTATAATCCTTCTAGAGAAAGCGAACAATGGGCAGAAAAAGTAGAGGATACAAAAAATTATGTTATATACGGTTTTGGTCTTGGTTATCATCTGGCTGCCTTAGCTGAAAAAGATGAGATTAAAAGAATTTTTGTTATTGAACCTAATAATGAGGTTTTTTGTTTAGCACTTAAACATCAAGACTTAGAGTGGTTATTTACTAATTCTGTTTTTCAATTATTTATTGCTGAAGAAGAAAGTACAATAAAACTAGGGCTTCAATTGCTGGTTCATAATGTTTATAATGAATTTGAATTTATTCCTTTTAACAACTATAGTAATATTTCGAGAGAAAATTATTCTAAAATTGAAAAAGTATTAAATGAAATAGTAGGTGCTTATATCCTAGAAGTTAATACGTTTGCTTTTTTTGGAAAAAAATGGACTAATAATTTTTTTGAAAATTTATATCCGACATTAACCAATCCTGGAATTAAGGGATTATTTGATAAATTTGAAAATGTACCGACAGTTATCATCTCTGCTGGCCCATCTTTAAATAAAAATATTCATTTACTTAAAGAATTAGAGGGAAGAGCAATGTTGCTATGTGTTGGAACCTCTTATAAAGCACTCGAAAAACATGGAATTAGACCAGATTTGATTGTTTCTTTTGATGGATCCTATAAAAATTATGAAATTTTTGAAGGTTTGAATATTACTGATATACCTCTAGTTTATGATCCGACTATTCATTATAAAATTATCCAGGAACATAAGGGACCATTGATTCCTGCGAATGTGACTAGTAATTTTTTGGGTTGGTTTGAGGAACAATTAGACCTGTCTGTTGGAAATATTTTAGTAGGAGCGTCTATCGCTAATGTAACATTTGATATTGCTCGCAAAATTGGGGGAAATCCGATTATTTTTGTTGGTCAGGATTTAGCCTATACAGATGGACAAACCCACGCTAAAGGAACGATTTATGAGAAAGAGCGTGTTAAAGAAAGTGGAACTCTTATGGAGAGTTTTGTTGAGGATATTCATGGAAATCAGGTTTTAAGTAATAGAAGTTTTAAGATTTTTCTTCAATGGTTTGAAAATCAAATTGAGAAAACAAAAGACCGTATTTTTATTGATGCTACTGAAGGTGGGGCAAAAATTCATGGTACAGAAATTATGCCTTTGGCTGAAGTTATCGAAAAATATTGTCATAAAGAATATCCTATTACTGAAGTAATTAATGAGTTTTTAGTAAAAGAAGAACCATGTGAAAAGGAAAGAATAGAACAAACACTTCAGGTCTTAAAAATAATCATAGAAGACTTACAGCAATTTAATAAGAGAGCAAAAAAAGGTTTGAAATATGTGGATGAGTTACAGATTTTATTTAAGAGACCTGAGGCAAATCATAAGAAGATTCAAAAGATTCTTCGCAGTTTAGATAAAATAGATAAAAAGATTGTAACTTATGAAGATGGAAAAATATTTCTACAAATTATTTTTCAACCATTGGTAATACCTTTGTTGAATGGGCCAGATTCTAAACCTATGCCAGATGAGACGGAAGAGGAATCTTTTGTGAGAATTATTCGCTTTAATCGTAATCTTTATGATGGTTTGAATGAAATATCAAAAATAGTTTTAGAATTAGTTGAAAAAGCTAATAAAACTTTTACAGATAATTTACATCGCCTTTTACAAGGAGGGGTTGAGTCATGTTAAATAACCCATATCAAACATATCAAAAAACTCAAGTACAGACAGCTAGTCAGGGTCAACTTATACTTATGCTATTTGACGGAGCTATTAAGTTTAGCAAAGCTGCGATGCAATTTTTAGAAGAAAAAAACTATGAAAAAGTGAACACATATATTACAAGAGCTCAAGCGATTATTAATGAATTAATGATCACATTAGATCAGGATGCTGGAGGAGAAATTGCTCAAAACCTTTATAAACTTTATGATTATATGTACCATAGATTAATTACAGCAAATATTAAAAAAGACAGTAAAATTTTAGAAGAAGTTTTGGCTATGATGGTTGATTTTCGCCAACTTTGGGAAGAAACTATAAAGGCTGATAGAAAAGGAAAGCGCATGACAGTTCAAAATCAAGTACAGAAATAACAAATAATCTCTTAAGAAAGGGATGTCATTTATGGATTTATCCCAATATAGATATTATTTAGAACAAAAACTCGCTCTTTGTGAAAGACTTTTAGAAGTTACTAATGAGATGTCCGATATAGTGAACTTAGGCAGATGGCTTGAGATCGAAGAAAGTATGAAATTGCGTGAAAGTATTATTAAAGAGATAAATCATGTGGATTCTGTTTATTTGCATAAGTGCAATTTAGAGCAGGCAATGTCTACAGAATATAGAGATGACATTCTTAGTATAAGGTTAATTTTAGAGCAGATTCAAGAAATGGATGAAAAATTGGTTGAGATAATTCCATTTGCACAAGAAAATCTATCAAAAGAGTACAATCAGGCCAAAGCAGCTCGAAAGATTCGTACTGCTTATGAAGGCGGGCAAAGACAACAAGGATATTATTTAAATAAGCAGAGGTAGAGAATCAGGGGGCGATAAAATGACCTTAAAAAATAAAAAAGCTGTGGTGACAGGAGCAGCAGGTTTTATTGGCTCACATTTGACAGAAAGATTGGTTGAATTGGGCTACGATGTTCGGGTTCTTGTTCGCTATAATTCAAAGAATACCTGGGGTTGGCTTGAAACATCTCCAGTTAAAGATCAAATTGAGGTTCATACAGGTGATATTAGAGACTTTGATTCTGTATTTAATTTATTACAGGGAGTCGATGTTGTATTTCATTTAGCTGCTTTAATTGGAATTCCTTATTCTTATGTATCTCCTTTAGCTTATATCAAAACAAATGTTGAAGGTACGTATAATGTACTTCAAGCTGCCAAACAACTAAACATAGAGAGAGTAATTGTTACATCGACAAGTGAAACCTATGGGTCTGCTCAATATGTTCCTATTGATGAAAAACACCCTTTAGTAGGACAATCTCCATATTCAGCAAGTAAAATTGCTGCTGACCAATTGGCAATTAGTTATTTTAATAGTTTTAATTTACCTGTAACGATTGCTCGACCATTTAATACATATGGTCCAAGACAATCAGCGAGAGCAATTATTCCAACAGTGATAACTCAAATTTTAGCTGGAAAAAAGAAAATTCAACTGGGTAATTTATTCCCCACAAGAGATTTTAACTATGTCAAGGATACAGTTGAGGGTTTTATCAAACTTGCTGAAAATAATGATACTTTAGGTGAAGTGATAAATATTGGTTCTAATTATGAAATAAGCATGCAAGAAACAATTGACTTGATAGTGGAATTGATTGGGGAAGAGATTGAAGTAATTTCAGACAAACAACGAATCAGACCTGAAAAGAGTGAAGTAGATCGTTTGTGGTGTGATAATACAAAAATTTTAGAATTGACAGATTGGCGTCCTCAATACAGTATTCGAGATGGTTTAATGGAAACAATTGATTGGTTAAGAGCGAATCTAAAAATATATAAACCAGATATTTATAATGTCTGAGGGAGGGTGTAAATTATGAGAATTCCTCTCTGTGAGCCATATATGAAAGGGAATGAATGGAGTTATATTAAAGACTGTTTAGATACCAATTGGGTTTCATCAAAAGGTAAATATGTAAATCAGTTTGAGGAAATGGTAAGTGAGTATGTAGGTGTAAAGTATGGAGTAGCAGTTGCTAGTGGAACAGCTGCACTCCATACTGCTTTAATGGTGTTAGGAGTAGGGGCGGGTGATAAAGTACTAGTACCTTCTTTAACGTTTATTGCTTCAGTTAATCCGATCTCTTATTGTGGAGCTGAACCTGTCTTTATTGATTCTGAAAAAAATACCTTTAATATGGATCCCTATAAAACAATTGAAAAAATTGAAGAGATGGTTCATAAGGGTGATAAGCCTAAAGCAGTGATTGTTGTACATTTATATGGTCATCCTGCTGATATTGAACCAATAGCAGAGGTATGTAAAAAATATGATATTAAATTAATTGAAGATGCTACAGAAGGTTTGGGATCAAAATATAAAGGGAAAATGGTAGGATCGTTAGGTGATATTGCATGTTTTTCATTTAACGGTAATAAATTAATCACCACAGGTGGAGGCGGAATGTTAGCTACTAATAATCAGGACTGGGCAGATCAAGCCCGTTATCTAACACAACAAGCTAAAGATGATTCAATAAACTTTATTCACTATAATATTGGATATAACTATAGAATGACAAATATTCAGGCTGCTTTAGGTGTAGCACAATTTGAGAATATTGAAGAGTATATTGAAAGTAAAAGAAAGACAGCAAAAATCTATCAAGAACTTCTATGTGATATTCCAGGAATTACCGCAAATCCCGAGATGGAATGGGCTACTAATTGTTTCTGGTTATATTCTGTTTTAGTGGATGAAGATGAATTTGGGATAAGTTCTAAGAGGTTAATGGAGAAATTAAACGAAAAAGGGATTATGACCAGGCCATTTTTTATGCCAATTCATCATATGCCAATGTTCAAAAACTGTGATGCAGATGTTCAAGTTGCTGACTGGCTAAGAGATCGGGGATTAAACCTTCCGTGCACTGTAGGAATTTCTTCAGAAGAGATTCAGCGGGTTGTGGATTCTATTCTTGAAATCAGGGAGGAAAGCTGATATGTCGTCAAATTTTTTGGCTTTAGTATTAGCAAGGGGTGGCTCAAAAGGGGTACCTAGAAAAAATATAAGAAATTTAGATGGTAAACCATTATTGGCTTATACGAGTGAAGAGGCTAAGAAGTCAAACTATATAGATCGGGTAATTCTTTCAACAGAAGATGAAGAGATTGCTAGTGTAGGTAGAGAATATGGTGTGGAAGTTCCGTTTATGCGCCCTGATGAGTTAGCAACAGATGAAGCCTCCAGTATTGAAGTAATTAAGCATGCTTTAAATTGGTTGAAGATGAACGAAAACTATTGGTCTAAGTATACAGTCTTGTTGCAACCAACATCACCATTAAGAACGGTGGAAGATATTGATGGCGCAATTGAAAGATTATTACATTCTGACGGAGATTCATTAGTTAGTTTGTGTGAAACAGATAAACACCCATTTTGGTTAAAAAGGATTGAGAATGACCAGATTGTGCCCTACACTGAGGAAGGTTTGCATATAGTACGGCGTCAGGATTTGCCTAAAGTATACTCTTTAAATGGAGCTATATATATTGCAGAAAGTACATTATTACTGAAACATAGTTCTTTTTATGTAGGCAATACTATTCCTTATCTTATGCCAAAAGATAGATCAATTGATATTGATGATAGGATTGATTGGGCAGTAGCAGAAACCTTAATAAAGGAGAGAGGCTAGATGGTAAATAGATATTTTGATGAAAACGATTCTGTTTTTATTATTGCAGAAGCAGGAGTAAATCATAATGGTGATATCAATATTGCTAAAAAATTAATTGATGTTGCTTCTGATGCTGGTGCAGATGCAATTAAATTTCAAACATTTAAGGCTGAAAAGCTTGTTTCAAAAAGTGCTCGAAAAGCAGATTATCAATTAAAAAATACAGAGGGTGCAGAAACCCAATATCAAATGATTAAAAAATTAGAATTAGATAAAGCTACTCATTTAGAATTGATCGATTACTGTAAAGAAAAGAATATTATGTTTTTATCAAGTCCCTTTGATTTTGAAAGTTGTGATTTATTAAATGAATTAGGTATATCTTTTTATAAAATTCCATCAGGTGAGATTACAAATTTACCTTTTATAAGACATATTGCTGAAAAACAAAAGCCAGTCATTTTGTCAACTGGGATGGCAAATATAGCAGAAATTTATGAAGCTTTAGAGACAATTTATTCTACTGGAAATAAAGATATAGTAATTCTCCATTGTGTAACTGAATATCCGACTCCAATAGAAGATGTTAATCTAAAGGCAATGTTAACTATCAGAGATACGTTTAAAGTTCCTGTTGGATATTCTGATCATACATTAGGATTGGAAATGCCTCTTGCTGCGGTGGCCTTAGGTGCTAAGGTAATAGAGAAACATTTTACTTTGGATAAGTCAATGGAGGGGCCTGATCATAAAGCTTCTTTAGAGCCAGATGAATTAAAATTATTGGTACAAGGTATTCGAAATGTGGAAATAGGGTTAGGTGATGGAATCAAAAGGCCTGCTAAATCTGAATTAAAAAATATTCCTATCGCTAGAAGAAGTATTGTAGCTTCCAGAGATCTAAAAAAAGGACAGACTTTACATCGAGATGATTTAGAGATAAAAAGGCCAGGTGATGGTATTGAACCAAAGTTTATTGATGCCTTACTGGGTTTTAAAATAAACAAAGATATTAAAGAGGATGAAGTATTGAATTGGGAGGATGTAAAAGGTGGGTTATGGTAAAAGAAAAATTTGTGTAGTTACAGGTACTAGAGCAGATTATGGACATCTTTATTGGGTATTAAAAGAAATTCAGGATGATCAGGACTTAGAACTACAGATTCTTGTTACGGGAATGCATTTATCCTCCGAATTCGGTCTAACATATCAGCAGATTGAGAATGATGGTTTCAAAATAACTAAAAAAGTGGAAATGTTAATGTCATCTGATACGGAGATTGGAATTTCAAAATCCATTGGGTTAGGGTGTATAAGTTTTTCAGAAGTTTTTGATGACATTAAACCAGATATTATTGTTGTTTTGGGAGATCGATATGAAATTCTAGCAGTCTCAATAGCAGCGATGGTTGCCCGAATTCCTATAGTCCATATTCATGGTGGGGAGTTGACAGAAGGGGTTATAGATAATCAAATTCGTCATGCGATTACAAAGTTAGCCTCAATTCATTTTCCAGTTACCAAAGAATATGCTAACCGGATTATTCAAATGGGAGAAAATCCAAAAATGGTTTTTAATCATGGTGCTCCTGGGTTAGACAATATTTATAAGCTTAATTTGCTTTCAAAAGAACAATTAGAAATGTCTCTTAACTTCAAATTTGGAGATATGACAGCAATTTTTACTTACCATCCTGTTACTTTGGAGTCGAATACTGCAGAAGAACAGATTGAGACGATATTAAATGTTCTTGAAAAGTTTGACTTTAAGATTATCTTTACAAAAGCCAACTCTGATACTTATGGTCGAATTATCAATCAGAAAATTGAACAGTTTGTTGATAACAATAGTGAACGTGCATTGTTTGTAAGTAGTCTTGGTCAATTGAGGTATTTATCTGCATTAAAACATGCTGACATCATGATAGGTAATTCGTCAAGTGGGATTATAGAGGGCCCGAGTTTTAAAATTCCAATCATAAACATCGGTGATAGACAAAAAGGGCGAATAAGAGCTGAAAGCGTTATTGATGTAGGAAACAGTTTTGATGAGATTTTGGAGGGAATTAAGAAAGGCTTATCGCCTGATTTTAAGGCTAAGCTAAGTGATTGTATGAATCCTTACGAACTACAAGGTGCAGGGAATATTGCTTATAAGATAAAAGAAACTTTAAAGAACATTGATATAAATCAAGATTTACTCAAAAAGTCTTTTTTTGACTTTGATGTTCAAGTTTAAAGTCGTAATAATAACGTAGTTATTATTTCTTAAGTTTAACGACTTCAGAAGGAGATTTTGCCTCTTCAAGAAGTGGTCTCCCACTGAAGTTTTGAAATTATTCTAATACTTCTACCCCCATCTATAGAGGAGGGGGACTTCGCCTTCTGAAATGTCGTTAAATTACTAAAATATCTTTCTGGCGGTGAAAGAGATGGAAAAAGTGGTTTTTATCGGAGCCGGAGGACATTGTAAAAATATATTATCATTTTTTCAATTTAACAAAGATTATATTGTGTATGGTGTTACAGATCCCAATAGTAGTGAGAGCCATATATTTAATATACCAATTTTAGGATCTGATGAATTATTAAACAGCTTATTTCAAGACATAAAGATAAAGAAGGCTTTTGTTACGGTTGGAAGTACAGGTGATAATAAGTTACGAGTTTTTCTGTTCAAAAAAGCAAAGGAGATTGGTTTTAATTTTATCAATATTTTTCATGCAAATAGTATAATAAGTCAAGATATAAAAGCTGGAGATGGTAACCTTTTTATGGCTGGAAGCATAATAAATGCAAATGTCTCTATAGGTGATAATAATATCATTAATACAGGAGTTATTGTAGAACACGATGTTACGATAGGAAATCATACACATATTGCTCCAGGTGTAGTAATTGGTGGTGGTGTTGAAATTGGAGACTTAAGTCATGCGGGAATCGGAGCAACGATCATACAGGGAGTTAAAGTTGGTAAAAATGTGCTAATTGGAGCTGGTGCAGTAGTTATAGAAGATGTAGTAGATGATAGTGTTGTTGTTGGTGTTCCTGCAAAGTGGATTAAGTCAAGAAAATGAATATAGAAACATGTAAGGGAGGTAACTGAGGTGGAAAAAAATCTTAAGAATCTCCTGGTTTCCCCAGATACTACAATTAAGGAAACAATGGCGGTTATTGATAAAGGAGTTAAGCAGATTGCATTGGTTGTAGATTCAAGCCATCGTTTATTGGGCACTGTTACAGATGGAGATATTCGAAGAGCGATTTTACGTGGGATTGATTTAGGTGGCCCAATAAGAGAAGCCATGAATAATAAATTTAAAAGTTTACCAATCGTTACTGATAGAAAAGAGATTGAGATTTTTCTTCGTCTTGGAGGGATAAGTCAGATTCCGCTGGTTGATGAAGAGGGAATTGTTCATGAACTTGTTACTTTAAATGAATTGATTAAAAAAGAAAAATTGGACAACTATATAGTTCTTATGGTTGGGGGATTAGGAAGTAGATTATATCCACTGACCGAAAACACACCTAAACCTTTGCTTAAGGTTGGGGGTAGACCAATATTAGAGACAATTATAAGGCAATTTAATTCATATGGCTTTTATAATTTTATTTTATGTGTTAATTATAAAGCAGACCAGATTATAAATTACTTTGGCGATGGAAAAAAATTCAATGTAAATATTGAATATGTAAGAGAGAGCAAGAGATTAGGAACTGCTGGAGCATTGAGTTTAATAACAAAAAAAATAAAACAACCGTTTATTGTTATGAATGGTGATCTCTTAACAAAATTAAACTTTAAGAATATGATTGACTATCATACTGAAGGTAATTATGCAATCACAATCGGATCCACTGAGTATGAATTTACTGTTCCATATGGTGTACTAGAAGTTGATGGTCAAAGGGTTGAAAATATTGTTGAAAAACCAAAACAACATTTCTTTGTTAATGGTGGTTTTTATGTTTTAAGCCCTTCCGTTATAAAAGAGATTCCATATAATGAATTTTATGATATGCCTGATTTGATTCAAAACCTTTTAGGTAAAAAGGAAAGTGTAGGTGTTTTTCCAATTAGAGAGTTTTGGTTGGATATTGGACAACCTCAAGATTATCAAAGAGCAAATGAAGAGTATTGGACTTACTTTTTAGATGAAGAGATCGCAGTTAGCCAAGAGACAGAGGAGTAACAAATATTTGGGGGTGCAAAATGAGAATATTATTAATTGTTTATGATAATGATTCATTTATTCATTGGTTTCCACAGGGTTTAGCTTACATTGCATCTGCATTACGTAATGCTGGACATGACGTTACTATTTATAATCAAGATCAATATCATTATCCGGAAGCTCATTTAGTAGAATATCTAAAAGAAAATGAGTTTGATGTAGTTGGCATTAGTGTTATTGGTGGATATTATCAATATCATAAGCTACTTAAAATTTCAGAAGCAATAAATTCAATTCCGAATCGTCCATTTTATATGATAGGTGGACATGGTCCAGTTCCTGAACCAGAATATTTCCTCAAAAAGACCAATGCAGATACAGTAATTATTGGTGAAGGAGAAATTACAGTTGTCAATTTAATGGATGCTATCGAGAATAATAAAGATTTATCTACTATAAAGGGCATTGCCTTTTTAAAGAATGGAAAACTAGTTCAAACTGAACGTCAGGAATTAATTGAAGATATTGATACAATTGCTTTTCCAGCGTGGGATTTGTTTCCAATGGATTATTATTCTTTGCTTAGAATGCCACATATTAAAAATAGTGATAGATGTATGCCGGTTTTATCTGCGAGAGGTTGCCCGTTTAAGTGTAATTTCTGTTATAGAATGGATCCAGGCATTCGACTTAGATCACCAGAAAATATTATTGAAGAGATTAGGATTCTAAAAGAAAAATATCAGATTTCTTATATCGCTTTTTCTGATGAACTTTTGATGTCATCGCCTGATCGGACAAGGTACTTGTGTGAAGAGATCATTAAGGCTGACTTAAATATTAAATGGGAATGTAATGGTAGATTGAATTTTGCGACCCCTGATGTCTTAGAGATTATGAAAAAAGCTGGATGTGTATTTATTAATTATGGCATTGAGTGTATGGATGATAAGATTCTGAGAGTCATGAATAAAAATTTAACAGTTAAACAGATTATTAAAGGAATTGAAGCAACTTTAGAAGTAGGAATCTCACCAGGTTTTAATATTATCTACGGTAACATAGGTGAAAATGCTGAGACATTACAACAGGGAGTAGATTTTCTCTTAAAATATGATGATCATTCTCAAATGAGAACTATTCGACCAGTAACCCCATATCCAGGTTCTCCATTATACTATCATGCAATTGAAAATGGTTTATTAAAAGATGTAAAAGATTTTTATGAGAATAAACATATTAATTCAGACCTATTGACAGTTAATTTTACAGAGGTTTCTGATGAAGAATTTAATAGATTACTTTTTGAAGCAAATAAGACACTAATAGAGAATTACTATAAACATCAATTAGAAAGATCAATTGGTGTGGCAGAGAAGCTTTATTTTGAGCAAAATGTAGCGTTTAGAGGTTTTAGGCAAACTTAAAGTAACTATAAAATTGCATAGAGCAAAGAGATCATTAGTTTAGTTTTGTTCTATGCTTTAATTGTGACTTTATGAGAGGTGTATAAACATGAAAGGTGTTATACTAGCTGGTGGAAAAGGAACAAGACTTTACCCATTGACTAAAATTACAAACAAACACCTATTACCAGTAGGAAAAGAGCCAATGATATTTAATCCAATTAAACAATTAATTTCTGCAAATATCAGCGATATTTTAGTTATTACAAGTAAGGAACATATGGGAGAAGTTGTTCGACTTTTAGGAAGTGGTAAAGAACTTGGGTGTGATTTTACATTTAAAGTACAAGAAGAAGCAGTGGGGATTGCAAATGCGTTAGCACTCGCAGAAAACTTTGCAGCAGGTGAACCAATTACTGTTATTCTGGGAGATAATATTACGACACATAGTATTAAACAATAACATTGTTTAATACTATGTGTCGTGAATCAATAATATATAAAGAAGATCACGCAGATTATTTAAAAGAAAAAAATATTGAGACATACTATTCGGATATATCCATATTAAGAAGAGAAAGAGTACATTCAATAGTTAAAGCAATTAAAGAGTTTAATCCAGAGGTCATTTTTACAACCAGTGAAATATCTCTTGCAAGACAGATATTAACTCCATATTATCCGATAGTATATTTATCTCAGGGTATAAGTTATTTTTCATCATTCGCTGATGTATATCTATTTAGAGATCAAGATGGAGTTAAAAAAGAGAATGAAAAATATAATTTGTTGAACATCGATCATGTACATAATTTTGAACCAGGATTTAACCCTCCTAAACCATATAAAAATGTATCACGAGAAGACTTAAATTTAACAGAGGAAGATTTCGTATTGATTACAGTAGGTAATAGATTAGATAATGATATGGATGAAAAATATATGGACTTAATTTATTCATTTTTGCTTAAAAAATCAAATGTAAAATGGTTAATAGTAGGATCAGCTAAGCTATCTTATTTAGAAAAAAATTATCAAAACTTACTTAATGACAAAATAATTAGGATTCAATATGAAGACGATTTAGCAGCACTCTATAGAATCTGTGACGTTTTTATTAACCCTGATAGGATCGGTGGAGGTTTTAGTATAGCGATCGCAATGAGTCAAAGTTTACCAGTTGTTACAATGCGTAAATCATCGGCGGGGCTTACATTTGTGGGTGATGATAGCTGTGTAGAACCTAACTTTCAAGCATATGTTAAAGTTTAGGACTCTATTTTATAAAGCCCTTCTATATTTTTTTAGATACCATTCTATCGTCTTTTTCATACCCTCTTCAAAAGTAATATTTGGTTCCCAGTTTAATTCTTTGCTAATTTTTGTTGGGTCTATAGCATATCTTCGATCATGGCCTTTTCGATCTTCAACAAATTGAATTAAATCTTCATTAATATAACTCTTTTCAGGCAAAAATTTCTGCAATGTTCTAATGATAATTTTTACAATCTCAATATTCTGTTTCTCATTATGCCCCCCAATATTATATACTTCCCCAATTTGTCCATTATGAAGAACCAGGTCAATTGCTTTGCAGTGGTCTTCGACATATAACCAATCTCTGATATTTTTTCCATCACCATAAATAGGTAAGGATTTTCCATCAAGGCAATTAGATATCATTAGAGGAATTAGCTTTTCAGGAAACTGATATGGGCCATAATTGTTAGAACATCTAGTAATATTTATTGGAAACTGGTAGGTATCAAAATAGGCTTTTACCAATAAATCTGCACTGGCTTTGCTAGCTGAATAAGGATTGTGAGGATTCAATGGAGTTAGTTCAGTAAAAAAGCCCTCATGATTTAAAGAGCCATATACTTCATCTGTGGAAATTTGTAAAAAATTTTTCCCTTTTTTGAATCCATTTTTAGATGTCCAATATTTTTTTGCTATAGTTAAAATTACTTGTACTCCCAAAACATTTGTTTTGATAAACAATTCAGAATCTTTTATGCTTCGATCTACATGGCTTTCAGCTGCAAAATTGACAATATAATCTATGTCGTAATTTTCAAATACTGATTCGAGCATTGTCTTATCGCATATATCTCCCTTGATGAAATGATAATTGGATCTGTTTTTGAATTCTTTTAAATTATTTTGATTTCCAGCATAGGTTAATTTATCAAAATTAATAATCTTAATAGAGTTTGAGTATTTATTCATCAAATATTTGATAAAGTTTGAACCGATAAATCCTGCGCCACCTGTAACTAAATAAATTTTCATTCTCGACACTCCATATAATTTTATTTTAATTATACACCTGACTTGTTGATTCGTCAAAGTAAGCAAAGTAAAATTGAGAAAATTTATAAAGGATAATATAAAAAATGATTATAGATGTAGCAGGAATATCGCGAAAAATATTAAATTTATATATAGACAGAAAGTTTAAGTTGAAAACAATATCGCTAATTAGCGAAATAATATATTCATAGGTCTATAGTCTCAATATCGGAAGCAATTTGGTGTAATAATCAGTAAATGTGAAGGAAATTAGTGTACTATGTAGAATATACAATTAAAGTAATCTCTTAGTTTGTGACTGGGAGATTTGTCTAAAATTTTCGAGAGTGATTACTTAGTATTGGACGGGCGTTCAGTTAGCCTATTTCGTTAAGGGAATAGGTTTTATGATATAAAGGGGGAGAGAATATGTGGGATAAACTAGATAATACTTTGAAAGTTTTGGGAACCGGATTGGATGGCTCTGCCCTTCGACAAAAGATTTTAGCAAATAATCTAGCGAATGTTGATACTCCTAACTTTAAAGGACAGGATGTAAAATTTTATTCACAACTTAAATCTAATATGAACGAACCATTTTCGTTGGATTCTCTATCATTAGCAAAGACTAACTCTCATCATTTAGCTGGTACTGGATATGGTTCTGATTTTAATGGAGGGTTTCAGGTTTCTCAGACCTCAGGTCAGGTGCGTGCAGATGGAAACAATGTGAATGTAGATGTAGAGATGGCAAAAATGGCCGAAAATACGATTTATTATAATACGTTAGTGAGTACAGTGGCCGCAAAATATAAAAAAATTAGTCAGGTTATTTCTAAGGGAGGTGATCGTTAATGTCCTTGTTTAATTCGTTTAATATAAGTGCATCTGCCTTAACTGCTCAAAGATTGAGGATGGACATTCACTCAAATAATATTGCAAATATTAATACTACCCGTACACCCGAAGGAGGCCCTTATAAGAGACAGATGGCAGTTTTTGCTGAACGTAAACCTAAGTTTGTTATTCCTAATTCTACAGAAGATGTTCGATCAAGAGTAGGTACTGGAGTTCATGTTGTTGAAATTAAAAGCGATATGACTTCTCCTAAATTGGTTTATAACCCAGAACATCCTGATGCAAATGAGGATGGATATGTGGCGATGCCAAATATTAATTTAGTATCAGAGATGGTAGATATGATTGAAGCTACTAGGGCATATGAGGCAAATGTTACTGCTTTGAACTCTGCAAAGAGTATGGCTATGAAGGCTTTAGAAATTGGTCGTGGCTAATAATTGATGAAGGTAAAAAAGGAGGTTTTCTAGATGCGAGTACATAACATACAGCCGAATATTGCAATTACAGGTTCGGAGAAAGTGAATAAAAATACAGGTACAGGATTTGCTGATTTACTTAAGCAGGCTGTTCAGGAAGTAAATAATTCCCAAATTAATGCAGATGTGATTGCTGAAAAATTTGCTATTGGAGAAATTGATAACATTCATCAGGTTACTATTGCTACTGAACAGGCGAAACTTGCTATGGATCTTACTTTGGCCATTCGCAACAAGGTTGTAGATGCATATAAAGAAATTATGAGATTGCAGTTTTAATGTCTAAGGGAAGGTTGGAATGTATATGGAATGGTTAAAGCAACTAAAAGATCAGTTCCTGAATATATGGAAGGGATTAGATAATCAGATGAAAATATTATTAGGGACATTACTATTTGCTCTAATAATAGGATTAGTCTTTTTAGTTAATTGGGCTAGCAATCCCCAATATGTCCCATTATACTCAAATTTATCCGAAAATGATGCAAGTAATGTTGTTAATTGGTTAAAAGAATCAGGGATTGATTACGAGTTAGATGCAGGTGGTTCCAAAATATTGGTTCCACAGAATAATTTGCATCAAACCCGTCTAGATATAGCTGGAGCAGGGTTAACTCCCCGAGGTGGGTCGATTGGGTTTGAAATTTTTGATAAGACCCAGTTGGGGATGACAGATAAGGAACGCCGTATTCAATATGCCAGAGCTGTTTCAGGTGAACTGACTAGATCGATTGAATTATTAGATAGTATAGAATTTGCTAAGGTAAATATCTCTATCCCTGAACAAAGTTTATTCTTAGATGAGGAGAAGTTTGCCACAGCATCTGTCTTAGTTAAAATATATCCAGGTAGAAGTTTAACTCAACAAAATATTGCTGCCATAACTCATATGATTGCAGGTGGTGTAGAAGGATTGCTGCCTGAAAATGTTACAATAATTGATACTAACGGTAATATCCTTTCAGAAGCTTTTTCGTCTCTAGATTCATCTATTGCTCAACAGACATCAAATCAATTTCAAGCACAGGCTCAGTATGAGGAAAAGATTCGAAGAAGCTTAACTCAGATGATGGGTAAGATGTACGGTGGCCCTAGTAATGTTGTAATAACCGTTTCTGCTCAATTAAATTTTGATTCAAAAGAATTGGTTGAGACGATTTATGAGCCAGTTACAGGTGATGAAGGCATTGTTAGAAGCGAACAGAAGTATGAAGAAAAGTTTGAAGGGACAGGTGGTACATCAGGTGGAGTACCTGGAAGCGAATCTAATATCCCTCAATATCAGGCAGAAGATGCAACTGATACTAATTCTACTTATTCAAAAAATACAAATACCATTAATTATGAAGTGAATCAGCGACAAGTTAAGCAGATCATCGCACCTGGAGCAGTTGAAAATATTAGTGTATCTGTTGTGATAAATAGTGATTTGAGTGATACTGAAATTGAGAATTTAACAAAAATTGTAGAATCAGCAATTGGCTACAATCTATCTCGTGGTGATCAATTAACAATTTACGGTATGTCTTTTGATAATAGTCTTGAAGAACAGGCAATTGCAGCGTTGGGGGATAGAAAGGCAGATGATAAGCAGAAATTGATCAACTATGGGGTAGGTGGTTTGATCAGTTTTGGTATTTTATGGATTATTCTAAGGTTGGCTAGAAGGTCAAGCAAGAAAGTCCAAGAACAGAATGTTAGGGTTTCGGAAGATGCTTTAGAATTGGCAGCTGCTCGTGAATTGACTCCTGAAGAAAAAGCTCGAAGAGAGATGCGTAAGGAGTTAACGGACTTGATTACCAAGAAACCGGAGGATGTTGCTGAATTATTGAAAACATGGTTGACGGATGATTAAGGGGTGGAAATGATGCACAATCGTGAAAATTTGAATGGAAAAAAGAAGGCTGCAATTCTTATAATGTCTTTAGGGCCAGAGGTGGCGGCAAATATTTTTAAGCATCTTTCTGATGAAGATATAGAACAATTGACCCTTGAAATTGCCAATATGAATAAAGTTTCCCCTGAAACAAAAGATAAAGTTTTGTTTGAGTTTCATCATTTGGCTGTAGCTAATGATTATATAAGTCACGGTGGAATTAGTTATGCCCGGGAGATTTTAGAGAAGGCTTTAGGAAGTCAAAAGGCTGCATCGATTATTAATCGGCTGACAGCTTCATTACAAGTTCGACCATTTGATGCGATTCGTAAAATGGATGCAGCACAACTTTTAAATTTTATACAGGGAGAACATCCTCAAACTATTGCGTTAATTATAGCCTATCTTCATTCTAGCCAGGCTGCTGCTGTTCTTTCAGGCTTGAAGCCTGAATTGCAGGCTGATGTGGCAAAAAGAGTAGCATTGATGGATCGAACTTCACCAGAAGTAATTAAAGATGTAGAGCGGATATTAGAACAGAAAATGTCTTCTATTATAATTAATGAGTATGCCAGTGCAGGTGGTGTTCAATCTGTTGTAAATATGTTAAATATGGTAGATAGAGGAACGGAAAAAATGATTTTAGATGAATTAGATGAAACGGATCCAGAATTGGCGGATGATATTAGAAAACGGATGTTTATCTTTGAAGATATGGCCCTTTTGGATTCCAGATCAATTCAACAGGTTATGCGTATTGTCGATATGAAAGATGTAGCTCTCGCATTAAAAACTTCTAGTGAACAAGTTTCAAATGTCATCTATTCCAACGTTTCAAAACGTCAAGCTGAGATGTTAAAGGAAGATATCGAATATATGGGGCCTGTACGCCTTCGTGAGGTTGAAGAAGCACAACAACGTATAGTTAATGAGATTCGACGTCTAGAAGAGACAGGAGAGATTGTGATCGCGCGTGGCGGGGAGAGTGATGTAATTGTCTAAGATTATCAAGGCTTCACAGTATAGACAAGAAGAGAAGTTACGTAAGCTTTTCGCTGAAAAAAGTGCAGATCATGATTTAGTAAAAGAAGTCTTAGACAGAGAGGTAGATCAATCTACAGATACTCAGAATCTTATTGATGAGGCCAAGTTTGAGGTAGAAACGCTATATGCACAAGCAGAACAAGAAATACTTGCCGCTAAAGAGGCAGGTTATCAAGAAGGCTATAATGAAGGAGTCCAAAAAGGACTACAGACTGGATTTGAAGAATTTATCAATCATACAGAAGAATTTATTAAAAATCTAGAGAGTGAGACAGCACGTACTCAGATGGTTTTAAGTAGCCAAATTGAAGGTATTAGTGCACGTTTGATTCGCTTGAGTGTCCAGATTGCTAAAAGGATTATTGGACACCAGGTTGAATTAAAGCCTGAGTTGATTATAAATCAGATTGAAAATATTTTAAGTGATATCAGTCGAGTGAAAACCCTAGCGATTCGTGTGAATCCTTCTCAACTTGAGATCGTTCGAGGATTTGAAGAAAGGTTTCTTTCATTGACTCAGGGAATCGAGGGAATTGACTTTGTGGTTGACCATTCTCTAGAGCCAAGTGATTGTATTATTGAGACAGATTCTGGTGGCGTTGATGCGACCATAGATACTCAGTTGGAAATAATCTTAGCATCTCTCTTAGAAGAGAATCGAGTTGTTAAAGATGATTCTTGATTTTGAACGTCTTGAGAGTAAATTAACCAGATCCAATCCTGTGTTACGGTTTGGTAGGATCACTCAGGTGATTGGTCTGGTGATTGAGTCAGAGGGTCCTGATGTGAGTCTTGGGGAGATCTGCTATATCCAGAGTAAAGAGGGTCATACTTTGACTCAGGCAGAAGTTGTAGGATTTAAAGAAAATCGCGTTTTGTTAATGCCCTTTGGTGAAATGACGGGAATTCATCCATCTTGTAGGGTTATTCCAACAGGTAAGAGCTTTCAGGTTAAGGTTGGGCCAGAGCTATTAGGACAGGTTTTGGATGGTTTGGGAGAGCCTATTTTAGGCGGTTATTTGGATTTAAATATTGATTATCCAGTTCAGAGTCCACCACCTAATCCTTTAATTCGGAAAAGGATCGAAGAACCGCTGACTTTAGGAATCCGTACAATTGATGGTCTTTTAACATGTGGTAAAGGACAGCGAATCGGTATTTTCTCTGGAAGTGGTGTAGGTAAGAGTACCCTTCTAGGGATGATAGCCAGGAACACTAATGCAGATGTAAATGTAATTGGGTTAATTGGCGAGAGGGGTCGTGAAGTTCGAGAGTTTTTAGAAAGGGATTTAGGTCCCCAGGGTTTAGCTCGTTCAGTAGTAGTAGTCGCAACATCAGATCAACCAGCTTTAATTAGGATAAAAGGAGCCCTTGTCACTACTGCAATTGCAGAGTACTTTCGTGATCAGGGAAAAAATGTACTTTTGATGATGGATTCAGTGACACGTATTGCTACTGCTTTGAGGGAAGTAGGATTAGCTGTTGGAGAACCACCAGCAACTAGAGGTTATACACCCTCAGTCTTCGCAGCTTTACCTAAACTGTTGGAAAGGACAGGAAATAATGATAAAGGGACATGTACAGCATTATATACCGTATTAGTAGAAGGTGATGATTTTAATGAGCCTGTAACAGATACTGTTCGAGGTATTTTAGATGGTCATATTCTTCTATCACGTGATTTGGCTGCACGTCATCATTATCCTGCGATTGATGTATTGGGGAGTGTAAGTCGGGTTATGCCTGAATTAGTTGATCAAGATCATCTTAATTTTGCAGGTAGGTTAAAAAAACTCCTTGCAGTTTATCATGATGCAGAGGATTTGATTAAAATTGGTGCTTATCAAGAAGGATCAAATTCAGAGATTGATGAAGCGATTCGAAAGATGGAGCGTATCAATCAATTTTTAACTCAAGGGTTAACAGAGCAATCGACTTTTGATGAAACCAAATCAAAATTGATGGATCTGGTTTTTGGTTAAGGAGATGAATTAGGGTGAAAGGATTTCGGTTCAAGTTTCAACCCATTTTAAATATAAAAGAACAGGAAGAAACGCGTTCTCAGGAAGAATATGTAATATTGCAGCAAGCCCATCAAGAAGTAGTGGAAAGTTTGAATCAATTGGTTGTAACAAAGGAAGAACAGATTAATAAAATTCAATCAGCTGAATCTGAGGGAAATTTGGATATTAATCAGGCTATATTATATCGTAATTATATAGCTCATTTGCATCAAGAGATTGCGATAACAACTGAAGAAGAGGAACGATCTAAAAAGGATATGGATAAAGGCTTACTACATTTAGTAGAAAAGACCAAAGAGCGAAAGATTTTCGATAAGTTGAAAGAGAAGCAGGAAATTCATTTTTATAATGAAAGATTAAAAGCTATGCAAAATGAGTTGGATGATCTGGCACAGGGGCGTTTTATTCATCAAAAAAGTAAACATATGGGGGCAGATTGATGAAAAATTTTATAAGTCTATTGCTTATTCTAATCATAATTACTGCACTAACATTCACAATTCTTCATGTTACGAGAATTTTTATAATTAAGGATTTTGTTCTTGAAAAACTTAAAGAAAATCCAAAAACTGTAGAATGGTTTAAAACCCATGAAGAAGTTGTTGCTTTATCGACCCAAATTGACAATCTAGATACTGTAATTAAAAATAAAGATCAAGATACCCAGAAGTTACTTTTAGAGATCGAAAAATTGCGCAAAGAAGTGGAAAAATGTGACCAAAAGGTTGAGTCCTTAAATGGTGTAATACAAGAAAAAGAAAATGAGATTGATCTTTATAATCAGCATCTATTAAAAATTAAGGAGATGTCTGATATTTACGGTGAAATGGAACCGAATAAAGCTGCTGAAATTTTACAGGGAATGGAAAATGAACTGATTGTTCAAATTATTGCTGTTCAGAAAAAAGATGTTGTAGCAGAGATTTTATCTTTCTTCTCGCCAGATCGTGCGGCTTTGATTGCTAAGGAGTACACAGAGTGGGAGAAGAATTAACTTAATAACTTAAGATGAAAAGGGTAGTTATTTCATTAAGATGAAATAGCATAGTTTTTTCATCAAATTTAAGGAGGTGAAAGGGATTGAATGGTATTGAAAGTGTGGCAAATTTTACGATGCAAGCATCTCAGGTGAGTCAGAAGAATAATACACCTGAAACTAAAACTGGTAACTCAAGTGGTATCTCTTTTGGTCAAATTCTTCAGCAAGGTTATCAAAAACAGAATTCTCCTGAAGAAACAAGAAAACTTTCTAACGAGGAAGAAGAATTACTTTTTCAAAGTTTAGGCTACTTAGGAGCATGTAAGGAGAAATTGGCTGAGAATCTTAAGGAAGGTAATGCTTCTATACATTCAAAGTTATCTCAATTGATGGAGAAGATCTCACAGGATAAAAATTTTCTAGAAAATCTACCTGATGATCTTAAAGATATTTTAAATAAATATTTTAGATCATTTATGACTCTTTCTGATCTTCAAACTTCAAATCTTGAAGATGCAAAAAAAATTAAGAATCTGCTAGTATCCTGGGAAGAAGAGCAGGCTAAAAAGGACTCAAAAATTTTAAAGGAAGTTGAGGATTTGATCTCAGCTATTGAGAGTATTTTGTGTCGTGCTGGTGTGGCTGAAGTTAAAGGAAATGAGCCAGAAAAAGTCAGTCTTGGAATCTATGATAAGATATTGTTATCAGACTTTGTTACCGATATGAAAAAGAATCAAAAAGGTGTATCAGGTTTGATGGCGAAAAATATTTTGAGTAAAGTTTCTAAGTTTTTCAATAAGACAGATGATTCTTTGGAAAAAATTGCACTCAAGGAAGAAACTTTTGATTTGCGAGAGAGTTTGAAAAAGTATTTGACGAAAGATACACTTCCTGTTGATTTAAGTAAAAGAAATTTGGTTCAAAAGACTCAAGAAATGGCTATTAATAAATTACACGTCGAAGACATGGAGATGCATCCTCTTCAGAAAACTGTTGATAAGAATTTAACAGATCAAATGACTAAAAAACTTATCAAGGAAGGTTTGGGAGCTAAAGAGGAAAAATTCATTTCAGGAACTGATATGAATAAAGTGGAAAGTAAAGATAATAAACACTCTGGTGCAAATACTGATTTTTATTTCACACCGAACATGACAAATAGAGAAACTAATAGTTTGAATGCACCGCCTAATGTTCGACAGCAATTATTTTTGCAACCTGACCAGATTTTCGAACAAATTGTTGATCAGTTTACTGTTCACCTTAGAAATGGATCTTCTGAGATGGAAATGTTGCTTTATCCTGAAGAGTTGGGTAGAGTTCAGCTTAAACTTATTCAGGAAGATGGTATTTTAACAGCACATTTTATCGTTGAGAGTATGCAGGTTAAAGAGATTATCGAACAAAATCTTTCCCAATTAAGGAATACTTTTGGGCGTGATAATGAATTACAATGGGAGAAGATTACCGTTGATGTAGGTAGTGAACAGTTAGGCGAAAATCCTTTTGGTTATCAAGGTCAGGAGGATGGCAGAGATCAACAACGTAGGAGTTCAAACTCTAAAAAGGGTTTTACTGAAGAGGGTTTGGATGATGAAGGTCTGTTAGCTGTTGAAGAGATTGAATCTGAAACTTCTACTTCAAAAGATCCTAATAGGCTTGTTGATTATCTAGCATAGGAGGTGAAGGATGTGACTGTCCAAAATGTTGGCGCAACTAATAATAGTACTCAAATGACTAACAATAGTACAGAGGAGAATGTTCTTGGAAAGGATGATTTTCTCAAATTGTTAGTTACTCAACTTCAATATCAAGATCCATTAAATCCGATGGAGGATCGTGATTTTATCGCGCAAACTGCACAATTTAGTTCTTTGGAGCAGATGCAGAATATGAATCAAAATTTTTCTAATTTGATGAGAATGCAATCCATTTCACAGATGGCCTCACTTTTGGGTAAAGATGTATCGTACTTTAAACCTGCTGGTGAAACAGAAGAGGCTGAAGTTTTAACTGGTACTGTTTCTGAGGTTAAGTATGAAGATGGAATAGCCTTAATGGTGATAGATGGTGAAGATATTCCACTAGATTTTATGTTATCAATTAAAGAACCTGGTAGTGAAAGTCAGGAAACGAATGAGGAAGGAAACGAAGATTAAGATTTTTGATTTTGAGGTGGTGACAAGATGGATCAACGTATTTATATAAATTCTGTACAACCACTGCACAGATCGACTAAAATACAAACTAAAAACACTTCAGGTCAATCTAGAGTACCTTTTTCAGAAATTCTTAAAGAGCAGGTTCAATCCCATTCAATCAGATTTTCTAAACATGCAGAACAGAGGTTAAAAACTCGAAAAATACAGTTGGATCAGGGAAAGATTGATAAATTATCCAAAGCGATTGACCAAGCTGAAGAAAAAGGATCTAGGGAATCATTAGTATTAATGGATAATGTGGCTTATGTAGTTAGTGTTAAAAATCGTTTAGTGATCACTGCAGTGAATGATGAGAATTTAAAAGATAATGTTTTTACAAATATTGATAGCGCGGTTGTTGTATGATAACAAATTTAAGCTCTTGCTGGACCTTACATAAGGAGGCATGACACTGTGGATTTGATGGAAGCAGTGTGGGCTTAAAGCGTGCGCTTCTAAAAACTTAATAAAAGAATGGAGGTCGATTGATAAATGTTACGCTCCATGTATGCAGGAGTTTCTGGATTAAAAGCACATCAGGTTAAAATGGATGTTATAGGTAACAATATTGCCAATGTAAATACAGTCGGTTTTAAGGGGAGTCGGGTTAACTTTAAAGAGATGCTGAATCAAACTATGCGTGGTGCTGAAGCACCTACAGCGACTCGAGGCGGTATTAACCCGATGCAGGTTGGATTAGGTGTAGGCATAGGTAGTATAGATAGTGATTTTAGTCAGGGGAATTTGCAAACTACTGGCTTTATGACAGATATAGCAATTCAAGGTAATGGATTTTTTGTCTTGAATAATGGTTCTAAGAATTTTTTCACAAGAGCAGGAGCTTTTACCTTTGACCAGGCAGGAAATTTACTTCACTCTGCCACCGGTTATAAGATTCAGGGATGGATGGTAGATGATAAGGGTGAATTACCACAAACTAACTCTTCAACTATGAGTGCTCTATCGTTAGGTAATTTAGATATGACTCCAAAGGCTACATCATATGTAAACTATAAAGGTAATCTTAATTCTAATAAAGAAGTAGTAGACTTATCTTACTCTCCTGAGATGATCTATATTACAGATGATTTAGGGAACTCTGCTTCACTGTATGTAGAAGTAAAAAAAACAACAGGTGCTGGGACTCCAGATCGCTTAGATGATATTTGGGAATGGGTAGCTACTACAGATGTACCAGGTAGTTCAGATATAGTAGGAGGTATAACTACTGGGAACTCATATGATTTTTTTGCAGTCGCTCTTCCTCCGAGTCTTCCTATTCCTGGAGGGAGTACACTTAACGAAAATTCTCTAACTGTTTCTGATAGTACAGGGAAAACTTATATAAAAGATGTCGATTATACTATTGATTACTCCACAGGAATATTGGATTGGATTGGCCCAGCCGTTCCGGCGGTAGTAGATATAACCCTTGACTTTTCTTCTCGTCAAAGGTTGGCGAGTAAAGAAGTTAGTTTGGAATTGACCGGTACTGTGAAACAAATAGTTCCGGGTGCTGGTAATACATTTTCAATAGAATTGTATGATGCAACTGGGGCTAGTGTTGCAACGGCAACAGTAAACGAACCAATTGTTGGACAAGAAGATGGTGGATATTTTACAATTACAGGAGCAAATGCTTCAACGATTTCAGGTTCATATTTTCCTCAAAAAAGTACAGCTATTACAGTATTTGATTCAAAAGGAAATGAACATACTTTAAATATTAATTATGTAAAAACAGCCGAAAATCGTTGGGATTGGTTTGCTAATGGTCCAGTTGATGAAAATGGTGATCCTCTAACATTGGTTGGTAATTCTGGGACTATTGAGTTTGATGCTCAAGGTAAGGTAAAGGGTTCTCCTACGGGTGGACCGATTATATTCCAACCATCTGGTGCAGAAAAAGTGGTTGTCACACCAGATTTTCTCGCAGTAACTCAGTTTGCTGCAGATGATTCTATCGATCCTACTGAAATGGATGGTTTTCAAGCTGGAAGTTTAGAGTCATTTTCAATTGATGCTTCTGGTACTATCATAGGTTATTATTCTAATGGTATGACTCAGGGAATTGCAAAACTTGCTATGGCTTCTTTTAGTAATAATGCAGGTTTAATGCGAGATGGTGAAACAATTTATGCAGAATCTAACAACTCTGGGGTGCCAAATATTGGGCTTGCTGGCATTGGAGGAAAAGGCCTTATTTCACCAGGTACTCTTGAAATGTCCAATGTAGACTTGGCTGAGCAGTTTACGGAGATGATTACTACTCAGAGAGGATTTCAGGCCAGTTCAAAGATAATCGCAACTGCTGATCAGATTCTTCAAGATTTAGTTAACCTGAAAAGGTAGATTTTTAGGATGAACAGAGAAGCAATAATTTATTCACTGCTTCTCTGGTTATCTGTTATTATAGAAAAGAGGAGGAAACATGATTAAATTAACTAGACTGGATGGCTCGAAGTTCACCCTCAATGCTGAATTAATCCTTTTAATTGAAGAAACTCCCGATACAGTAATCAGTTTAACAGATGGTCATAAGTTTATAATTAAAGAATCTGAGTCTGAGGTCATAGAGAAAATTATTGCTTATAAACAGAAATTGTTCTATATGTACCGCGAATTAGCGTAATGAAAAGAGGTGAGGGTAATTGGATTTATCAACTATTTTAGGTCTGGTAATAGGAGCAATTTTGATCGCGACAGCTATTCTTGGAGGTGGAGAGTGGAGAATTTTTATAAGTCCTAATTCCATGTTAATTGTTTTTGGTGGAACACTTGCAGCAATTATTGTTAACTATTCATTTAAGGGACTTTTTGATTTACTCAAATTCACCAAGAAAGTTTTTATACGGGAGAGTAGTAATCCTGCTGATATTATTGAAATTATGATTGGGTTTGCAGAAAAAGCGAGAAGAGAAGGCTTACTTGCTTTGGAAGATGAGACAGCTGAGCTAGAAAATGAGTTTTTGAAAAAGGGTATTGAACTGGTGGTTGATGGAACAGACCCTGAATTGGTACAGAATATAATGGAAACGCGTTTAACTTTTTTAGAAACTAATGATAAAAAATATCAAAATATGTATAGAACTATGGCTACTTACGCTCCAGCTTTTGGAATGATTGGTACCTTGATCGGTTTAATTACGATGTTGTCCGATATGGAGGATGCTAGTGCGATAGGTGTTGGTATGTCAACTGCATTGATTACAACTTTATATGGTTCGTTTTTAGCTAACTATCTCTTCATACCCATTGCGGGAAAGTTGCAGGAACGAAGTGAGCAGGAGATTCAATTAAAAGAATTAATGATTGAAGGACTTTTATCAATTCAAGCAGGAGAAAACCCACGTATTGTTGAAGAAAAATTAAAAGCCTTTTTAGGTCCAGTAGCTAGTAAAAATGCCGAAGATGAAGATTTGGAAGATTTAGAGATGGCGGTGGGTAGGAATGCGTAAACGTAAAAATAAGGAAGATGATGGAGTTGATATGAGTTCTCCAGCATGGATGACAACCTATGGAGATATGATGACTTTACTTCTTTGTTTTTTTGTATTATTGTTTTCTTTT
This sequence comes from Halanaerobiales bacterium, assembly GCA_023128035.1. Next base: position 50,637 of record JAGMES010000003.1, read on the forward strand.
TCCGTTATTGATGTAGATAAGTTTGAGAGAGTAATGCAGGCTTTAAAAGATAAGTTGGGAGTATTAAATGGAGGAAAGACACTAAACCAGAGTGTGATGATTGATCGCGGTTTAGTGGATGATAGTTTTTCCACTTCCTCACTAGATCAAAATCAATTTGATGAATTGATTCAAGAATTGGAAAATCATATTCTTGAAGCTAATTTAGAATCTGAGGTTACTTTAGAGGAGAGTGAACGAGGTCTAGTAATTAGAATGACTGGTAAAGTTCTCTTTGATCTAGGAAAAGCAGGTTTAAAATCCGGAGGTCAAGAAGTTTTATCGAATCTTGCTACTTTTTTAGAGGGGATTCCAAATTACCTTGAGATTGAAGGACATACAGATGACTTACCAATTAATAATGATGAGTTTCCAAATAACTGGGCTCTTTCAGCAACTCGTTCGCTAAATGTATGTAATTATCTTATGGAAAATACTAAAATTGATCCACAAAGACTTCAAGTAAAAGCTCATGGGCCTTATAAACCAATTATGCCTAATGATTCTCCAGAAAACAGGGCTATGAACCGGAGAGTAGATATTGTTATTTTGAGAAATTACTTGGATGTAGAAAATGCAGTGGGGGAGGAAAATAATGAGTGAAGCCAAGTCTACAGGAATGAATTTACCTATTCTACTTGGAATAATCGTTTTGGTTGTTCTGTTAACAGCGGGTACTTCTTTTTTGATGATTTTCTTTTTTAATAGCAATCAGACAAAAGATAAAGTAGTCTCAGCCGTTGAAAATGAAAAGCTAGAAGAGTTGGGGCCAACTTTTGAAATGGGTGAATTTGTAGTAAATTTATCAGGAACTCGTGGTTATCGTTTTATTAAAACTAATATAGTCGTAGAAGTAGAAAAAGATAGTACAAAACAGATATTAGAACAACGGACTCCACAATTACGTGATGCAATTAATGAAATTTTACGTAGTCAACAATCGGAGGATATAGAAGATCCTACTTTAGTGAATCTTAAACTACAGATTCTGGAAAGAATCAATCAAATTCTTGTTACAGAAAAAATCAAGTCAGTTTGGCTTACTGAGTTTGTACTTCAATAGTAAAGGTGGTGATCATCAATGGCCGAGGTATTATCTCAAAATGAAATAGATGCGTTATTATCAGCCCTTTCATCAGGTAGTGTAGATGTTGCTGATATAAAAACAAAAGATAAAAAAGAGAAAGTTAGAGTATATGACTTTAGAACACCAAATAAACTTTCTAAAGATCAACTTCGTACTTTACAAATGCTGCATGATAACTTTTGTCGTTTGTTGACTACTACTCTTTCCGCCCAGCTTCGGAGTATGGTGGAAATACAAGTAGGGTCAATCGAACAATTGGCCTATGATGAGTTTATTCGATCACTTCCTGAGCCAACGATTCTTGCAATTGTCGATATGGAACCTCTGGATGGCCAGATTTTGTTAGATATTGCGCCAGAGATAGGATTTTCTATAATTGATCGACTTTTAGGAGGGACAGGGAATTCAACCCCTGAAAATCGCCCTTTTACTGATATTGAAGAGATTGTGTTGGAAAAGTTAGTTAGATGGATACTAAGTTGTATTCCAGAAGCATGGGAAAATGTAGTACATTTAACTCCAAAACTGAAAGAAATTGAGTCTAATCCTCAGTTTGTTCAGATTGTTCCTCACAACGATGTCGTCATTTTGATAACTTTAGAGGCAAAAGTAGCAAAGGCTGATGGTTTGATAAATATCTGTATTCCTTATATAACAATAGAATCAATTGTTGATCATTTAAATGCTCAGTTTTGGTTTGCAAGTATTCGTAATGAACCAACTGCTCAGAATATCTCTTCATTAAAACGTCGGATCGGTGCCGCTCAATTACTCGTTGAAGCAATTATTGGAACATCTGAGATTACAGTTAAAGATTTAATGAATCTACACAAAGGAGATGTAATTCCTTTAAAAGAAAAAATGACAGATCCATTGGAGATTCGGGTAGGTAAAAGACCAAAGTTTCTGGCGAAACCAGGAACCCGGAATAATCGAATGGCTATCCAGTTATTAGATTTCATTCAAGGAGAGGAGGATTATAATGAGTAGTCGTGATATTTTATCTCAAGAAGAAGTTGATGCATTATTAAAATTTCAAGACGATGATGACGATGAACTTGATTCCGGGTTTGAATTGACTCCAGAAGATAAAGATGTAATTGGTGAAATTGGTAATATTTCTATGGGTACTGCAGCAACTGCTCTGTTTACACTTTTAAACAAAAAAGTTGAAATTACAGCACCCACTGTTATTCTTACTACTTTTCAGCAACTTATGGACGAACATGATCGTCCATGTGTATTAGTTGAAGTACAATATATTGAGGGAGTTGAGGGTAGAAATATTTTTTTACTTAAACAAAGTGATGCTGCGATTATTGCAGATTTAATGATGGGTGGAGATGGGCTTAATCCTCCTCAAGAATTAGATGCTATTCATATGAGTGCTGTGGGAGAAGCGATGAATCAAATGATGGGTTCAGCTTCAACATCCCTTGCAAATATTATTGACCATCCCGTTAACATTTCACCACCTAAAATAGAGCAGTTAACATTAAATAATGATAGCTTAAAAGACTGGGATTTCGATCCAGATCAAACTATGGTTAAGACTTCTTTCCAAATGAAAATTGATGATCTTCTGGATAGTTATTTTATGCAATTAGCACCAATATCATTTGTAAAAGATTTAGTGGCTAAACTAATGGGTGGAGTAGATGCTGTGGATACAGTGGAGATTGATGATGATGATTGGGGTGGTTCACAGGAATTGAATACTGAGCCTGCTCCAATGCAGACACCAGCCCCACAGATGCAAATGCAACAACCAAATAATCAATATCAGCAGGCACCACAGCCGCAACCTATGTATCCACCAAACCAACAACCATATCCACCAAATCAGCAACCATATCCACCAAACCAACAATATCAACAGTATCCGCCAAATCAACAGCCATATCCACAACAACCCCAGCAGTTTCCAAATCCGGTTAATGTGGAGAAAGCAGAATTTCCTAGTTTTGGTGAAGTACCTCAAAATACGGCGCTTATGAACAGTATTTCTTTGATTGAAGATGTTCCATTGCAAGTTACAGTTCAATTAGGAAAGACAAATATGCCAATCAAAGATATTTTAGATCTAGGTAATGGTTCTATTGTAGAATTGGATAAACTGGCTGGTGAACCTGTTGATTTACTAGTAAATGGTAGATTAATTGCTAAGGGTGAAGTTGTTGTAATTGACGAAAATTTTGGATTCAGGGTTAAAGATATAATCAGCCCAGCAGAAAGAGTTAAGTATGTATGATGAATTAATATTTAGAAAGAGGGCATATTTGAATGAATTCAGCTAATAATTTGAATTATACCTGGGAGATAGTAAAAGTTTTCTTTTATCTGGGTATTGTGATTCTTTTAATATATTTACTAACTCATTTATTGCGTAATTTTCGAAATTTTTCAAGAAAACAAGGATCTTTGATTCAAGTGATTGAACGTAATTTTTTGACTCAAAATGCTCAAGTTGCCATTATTCAGGTTGGCGATAAATATTATCTTTTGGGAGTTACTGATGGTAAAATTACTCTTTTAGATACTTTTTCTGAAATTAATCAAGCGAAAGAGGCGAACCTGAATCTACAGTCAAATTATAAGTTTGCAGATATCTTAAAAACAACATTTAGAAAGAGGGATGGTGGAGATGAATAAAACAACAGTCATTTTGTTATTATTGATCTTCGTCGTCATATATAGTGGAACGATTAAGGCAGAACCGATTGAGATTCCAAATATTAATCTACAAATCGGAGAGAGCGGGGAGGCTGATGATTTAGTTTTAAGTCTTAAGATTCTTCTTCTCTTAACAGTACTAAGCCTTGCTCCAGCTGCATTAATTATGACCACTTCATTTACTCGGATTATAATAGTTTTATCATTAATTCGGAATGCTTTAGGAATTCAAAGGATGCCACCTAATCAGGTAATTGCAGGTCTCGCACTTTTTCTAACATTTTTTATAATGACTCCTACTTTTCAGGAGATTAATACGAATGCAATACAGCCCTATCTTGCAGAGGAGATTGATCAAGAGACTGCTTTAACTGCATTTTTAAAGCCTCTTAGAGATTTTATGTTCGAACAGGTTGATGATAAAGATTTAGGTCTTTTTTTAGAAGCTTCTGGCTCACTACGGCCAAGAAATCAAGATGATGTTTCGACACTGGTTTTGATTCCAGCATTTGTTCTTAGTGAATTGAAGAAAGCGTTTACAATTGGATTTTTGATCTATTTACCTTTTATCATTATTGATATGATTGTTGCTAGTATTTTAATGTCTCTGGGGATGATGATGCTTCCACCGGTAATGATTTCATTGCCATTTAAGTTACTTTTATTTGTTTTGGTTGATGGCTGGTATCTAGTGATTAAGGCATTAATTACAACCTTCTGATGGGGGGATTATGATGAGTCAGGAGATGGTTATATCTTTAGGAAAAGAAGCAATGTATGTGGTTTTATTGGTCGCTGGCCCTTTGTTGGGTGTAGGACTTTTGGTAGGATTATTGATTAGTATTTTTCAAGCAACTACTCACATTCAAGAACAAACTTTAGTATTTATACCCAAAATACTGGCTGTGTTTGCAGCTTTGGTTTTCTTTGGGCCTTGGATTTTGCAAATTTTAGTAGATTATGTAACTCGACTTTTTACTAGTATTCCGACACTTCTGGGTTAAAAAAGGGGGCTTTGGGATGGATGATTTGCTAATTAATACAATCTATTCTTTGCTTCTTATTACCATCCGTTTTAGTGGTCTTTTCTTTATAGCACCACTTTATTCTAGTAGAATGATACCTGCTCAAGTAAAAGCAGGGTTTTCACTAATATGTAGTATCATTATTTTTCCAATTATTTTTTCAGAAGGTTTGATTTTATTTCCTGATCATCCGCTTCAGGTAGTTTTTCATTTGTTAAACGAATTGCTTGTTGGGTTAATATTAGGTTTTGTTACATTTTTAGCGTTTATTACGTTTCAGATAGCAGGACGTTTTCTAGATATGCGTATGGGTTTTGCAATGGTAAATATTATTGATCCGTTTATGGGAGAAGATGCAGCTTTGATTGGGCAATTTAAAAATATTTTGGCTTTGATAATCTTTTTGGTGACGAATGGACATCACCAGATTTTAAAAGCATTAGTTTCTAGTTTTCAAATTTTACCTATTACAAAACCAGTTATAAGTAATCAGCTTATTGAGTATATTTTTCGAATTGGGTCTGATATTTTTATTATAGGATTTCGCTTAGCACTACCGATTTTAGCGACATTATTCATAGTTGATCTTGTTTTCGGTTTTCTTGCACGAACAGTTCCTCAAATGAATGTTTTTGTTCTGGGATTTCCAGTAAAGATTTTGATTGGTTTCTTAATGTTATTTTTGTCAATGCCTTATCTTGTTGCTATGTTTATTGAAGTAATTCAGATTATGTATCAAAATATGTATCAACTGTTGAAAATTTTTAAAAACTACCCTTAATAATATGTAAGAATACTTTGTAAGGAGAGTTACCCATGTCTCAAGAAAAAACTGAAAAGGCGACGGCGAAACGAAGGAATAAAGCCAGAGGTGAAGGACAGGTTGCTCAGAGTAAAGACTTAGTTAGTGCAATCACTCTATTCACTGGAATGTTGGTTTTGAATGTAATGATGGGGAATCTGGTGAGTGGGATAAAAGAATTGATTAATGATTCTTTAACATTTAAATATGGTATCCTGATAAATGAAGAAAATATTATCCCACTAATGACTAATTTTCTTTTTACGGGAATCAAACTCGTTCTTCCTTTTTTGACAATAGCGGCTTTAGTTGGAGTTTTGGCAACTATTTTGCAGGTTGGGCCATTTTTTAGTATGAAAATGTTGAAACCTAAGTTGAGCAATATTAGTTTAATTAAGGGATTTAAAAATTTATTTAGTCTAAAATCTCTAGTTGAATTGGCAAAGGCTCTTTTCAAAATTACGATTATTGTCTTTATTGCTTATTTGGTGTTGAAGAATGAGTGGAAACTTTTCTTTAACTTTTCTTTTATAGATGTGGAAGAAGCGGCATATATTACTGGAACTGTGATCTTTAAATTAGGAATTATTATTAGTATAGTTATGATTGGTTTAGGGGTTGCTGATTTTATCTACCAAAAGTATGAGTTTGAAAAGAGTATTAAGATGTCAAAAGATGAAATAAAAAGAGAATATAAGGAGTCAGAGGGAGATCCACTTATTGTCTCTAAAAGGAAAGAACGAATGCGTCAGCTGGCTATGAATCGAATGATTCAACAAGTTCCTGAGGCAGATGTAATTATTACTAACCCGACGCACATTGCGGTGGCGCTGAAGTATGATACTGATACAATGGAGGCACCTATTGTGCTGGCAATGGGAGAAGATAAAATAGCGGAAAGAATTCGTGAGATTGCTAAAGAGAACAAAATCGAAATGTATGAAGATAAACCACTTGCTAGAGCTTTATATAAAACTGCTGAGGTTGGACAATCTATACCTTTTGAATTATATCAAGCAGTAGCAGAAGTTTTAGCGTTCGTCTATAAACTACAAAAAAGAAATATTTAGGAGACTAGAATATGGCTAATAAGAAAGCCTTATCACCACAATTTATAAATAAATATAGTGATATTATTTTTGCGGTTGCACTAGTGACAATCGTAATGATGTTCATCATTCCATTACCGTCAGTTATTTTGGATTTATTATTAACTTTGAATATTTCATTGGCTTTATCTATACTTGTAATTTCTGTTTTTATTGTGGAACCTTTAGAGTTTTCTGTTTTTCCGTCATTATTACTTTTTGCAACATTATTTCGTCTAGCACTTAATGTATCATCTACACGTTTAATTTTGGGGCAGGGGTATGCAGGGAAAATTATCTTAGGATTTGGTACTTATGTTATTGGCGGAAATTATGTTGTTGGTTTTGTTATTTTCTTAATTTTAGTTGTTATTCAATTCTTAGTTATTACAAAAGGTGCAGAACGTGTAGCTGAGGTTGCCGCACGTTTTACATTAGATGCGATGCCAGGTAAACAGATGAGTATTGATGCTGATTTGGGTTCTGGGTTAATCACAGAAGATGAAGCAAGAAGTGAAAGAAAGAAAATTCGTAGGGAAGCAGATTTTTATGGAGCAATGGATGGTGCCAGTAAATTTGTAAAAGGGGATGCTATTGCGGGGATCATTATTACTTTTATAAATGTATTGGGTGGTTTGATTATTGGAGTTGCACAACAGGGAATGGGATTTGAGGAAGCCATCTCAACATACTCTCTTTTGACAGTAGGTGATGGTCTTGTAAGTCAAATTCCTGCACTTTTAATTTCTACTGCTACTGGTATGGTTGTTACTAGGTCAGCATCAGAAAATAACTTAGGTAGAGATTTAGCAATTCAGATGTCTAATCAACCCCGGGCTTTAGCAATCGTGGCTGCTGTTCTATTCATATTAGGTTTAGTAAAAGGATTGCCAACTTTTCCTTTTATGTTGCTAGCTATCATTATTGGTCTCTTTTCTTGGATTCTTGCAAAGAGTAGTAAGGCGTCTAAAGAAAAAGATGTAGAGTTGGCTGATGTTGTAGAAGAAATTCAGATGCCAAGCCGGATAGAGGATATTACAGAATTATTACAGATTGATCCGATGGAAGTTGAAGTAGGTTATAACCTAATTTCTCTGATTTTGCCAGAGCAAGGTGGAGATTTCTTAGATCGTGTGGCTATGATCCGCCGGCAGTGTGCAATTGAATTAGGAATGGTGATTCCGCCGATCCGTATTTTGGATAATATGCAATTAGATCCAAATCTATATAGGATTAAACTGCGTGGTGTGGAGATTGTTCGCTATGAAATGAAGCCAAATCATTATATGGCTATGGATGCTGGATTTTCCTCTAAAGAGATCAATGGTATTCCTACAAAGGAACCTGCTTTTGGTTTGCCTGCTCAATGGATTAGTGAATCTTTACGTGAAGATGCTGAATTAAGTGGATATACAGTTGTTGATCCACCATCTGTAATGGCGACACATCTGACAGAAGTGATCAAAAAATATGCCCACGAACTTTTAGGTAGGCAGGAAGTAAAAGAATTAGTAGATAGTTTAAAAGAAAAATATCCAGCGGTGGTCAATGAATTGATTCCTGATCGATTAACAATTGGACAAATTCAGAAAGTATTACAAAATCTTTTAAAAGAGGGAATTACAATTCGCGATCTTGTTACTATTTTAGAAACACTAGCTGACTATGCATCGTATACTACTGATCTACAGATTTTGACTGAATATGTCCGTCAGAGTCTTTCAAGACAGATTTCAGCTAAATTTAGTGAAGATAATAGACTGAGTGTAATAACTTTAGCACCTAATTTGGAAGAGTTGATTTCCCAATCTATTGAACAGACAGATCAAGGATCATATATAGCAATAGAACCAACACAAGCTCAGACTATCTTTCAAAGTTTAAATGATGTTATTCAGAGCGCATTACAAAAAGGTTATCAACCGATCATTTTAACAGCTCCGATGATCAGACATCATTTTAAAAGTCTGACAGAACGGGTTGCTCCAGATTTAATTGTTCTATCTTTTAGTGAGTTAGTGCCTACTCTTAATATTCAGAGCGTAGGGATGGTGAAATTGAAATGAGAGTAAAGAGATATCTGGGTGAAACAATGCAAGATGCGATTTTTAAAGTAAAAGCAGATTTAGGGGCTGAAGCGATTATTCTTCATACCCGTAAAGTAAAAGAAGGTAGTTTTTTGGGATTATTTGGCAAAAAAATGATTGAAGTTGTAGCAACAGTTGAAGAAGATCGTGAAAAAGAAATAACTAGAGAAATGAGACAGGAACTCCATATTTTAAAAGATAAGATTGTGAAATTAGAGCAAGACAAGAGAGAAGAACAGCCTCCTAGAGCAGGTGCATATTATCCTCAGGTTGCAGTTTCCATGAATCAACTCATTTTTCCAGGAAAGGTGCAAAAATTTGCAGATAGCTTGACGAATAATGGAGTTTTTCCAGAAGTGGTTACTGAGATTTGTCAACGTGCTATGGTACGTTTAGAAGTGCATCAATTTCATAAAGAAGAGGAAATTTATCCAGTGCTAGTGGAAGAGATAGCATCAATGATCCCAAGTGCGAAACCTATCGATTTATTCCGTTCAAGAAAAGTTTTGGCTTTTGTAGGAGCTACGGGTGTTGGCAAAACAACAACTATTGCCAAATTAGCAGCCCTTGTTGCATTGGAAGGAAAAAAGAAAGTGGCTTTGATTACTGCAGACACATATCGGATAGCTGCGGTAGAACAGTTGAAAATTTACAGTGATATTATTAATGTTCCATTAAGAGTTATTTATAGTAATGAAGATTTGGAGAAGGCTTTAAATGATCTCAAAGCTTGTGACCTAATCTTTATTGACACAGCGGGTCGGAGTCAGCGAAATCAATCTCAGATGGAGCAGTTGAAAGAATTTCTTTCAAAAGAATTAATTGATGAAGTTCATTTAGTTATTTCTCTAAATTCAAGCATTGACAATATAACGGAAACTATCGAGAATTTTAATCAAATGTATATTTCTAGCTTGATTTTAACTAAACTTGATGAGACTCGTAAAGTTGGTATCATTTTAAATATTCTGGCTAACACGGATCATGAGATATCATATATTACTTTTGGTCAAAATGTACCTGAGGATTTAGAAAAAGCAGATTCTCGAAAACTGGCTGAGATGATTTTGAAGGAGCAATGAGATGAAAGATCAAGCAGAACGTCTTCGACAATTAGCAAAAGAGTCTATGGGTTATAATGAATCAAGTTCAAATGTTAGTAAGAGTGCACGAGTGATTGCAGTTACGAGTGGTAAAGGTGGGGTTGGAAAGACCAATTTTGCTGTAAATCTAGCCCTAGCGTTACAAGCAGAAGGAAAAAAAACGGTCATTTTTGATGGAGATTTAGGAATGGCCAACATTGATGTAGTTTTGGGTGTTGTTCCTACATTTAATCTTGTTCATGTGACTCGTGGTCATAAAACTTTGCAAGAAATTATGGTGGAGGGTCCAAATGGTGTTCAGTTTTTACCTGGAAGTTCTGGAGCAGAAGAATTAGCGGATTTAACAGATGGGGGAATTCAACAATTAATCAATCAATGGACGGATTTGGAGGGGGATTTTGATTATATACTTATTGATACTGGTGCAGGGATTCATTCTAGTGTTATGAATTTTTTACAATCTGCAGATGAGATTATTGTTATACTAACAGCGGAGCCGCCATCTATAACTGATGCATATGGTTTGATTAAAGTTTTAGCTAAAAAAGATGTTCAAGCCCCAATTCATCTAGTTGTAAACCAAGCTGCAAATTTGGATGAAGGAAGACAAATTTTTAGGCGGGTTAATAAAGTTGCTTTAGAATTTTTAAAGATGAAGCTTAATCTTATAGGAGTTATTCCCTATGATGAGAAAGTAAGTATATCTGTTAAACGACAGAAACCGTTTATTTTAGGTTTTCCTAATTCTCATGCTTCGAGAGGAGTTCAGGATATTGCACGGAACCTTCTTGAACTGTCACCAGAGAAACCAGCTGGAGGGATGAAACAATTTTTATCTAGAATGATTGGATTCTTTAGGAGGGATCAAGAGGAGGGAAGGTAATGAAAGAATTTAGTGAATTGCATGTCAATTCTAGAGTAGAGATAGAAGTAGATGATTTTGATTATGGTGGTAAATATTTGAGCAGGGTTATGGAAATTACCAAAAAAGAAGTAATTATTATGGCTCTTACTCATAAAGGGCATATTGTGCCTGTACGTCCTAAAACGCCAGTGGCAGTATTATTTATAGGAGAAAGAGCTATGTATAGTTTTCAAACAATAGTTTTACGGCGTTTTAAAGAACCTATACCAGCTTTATCTTTAAAAATACCTACTAAAGTTTTCCGGATTCAACGACGCGAATATGTTAGACTTCAGCTTCAACTTCCTTTGAATTATCGGGTGATTAAAAATTATTTTGAAATCTCATCTTCTGCAGATGAGCCTTTAACTCAAACCTGGTTAGTAGATATAAGTGGTGGAGGTGCAAAGTTTCTTTCTGACGCTCCAATAGAAGAGGGTACGTATATAGAATTGCAATTAGGAATCGAAGAGATTGGAACATTACCTATTGTTGGAAAAGTGGTTCGATATGAAAAGAGGGATGATAACCTGTATGAGATAGGAGTATCATATGATTCTATACCTTCATCGTTGCAAGACCAAATAGTTAGTTGGATTTTTGAGAAACAACGTGAATTCAGATGTAAAGGTCTGGCGTAAAGAGGATGATGCGAATGAACAATCTTTTTTGTAAAGAATTAGCGAAGTTATTTTTTATCATCTCAGGAATTCTTATATTGGTATTAGGCTTTCTTTCGAAAGTTTCACTGGAAGTTATAGGGGTTCGAATTTTTATCGGAGGTGGAATTTCCACTATCCTGGGTTATCTATTTGGTATGGTTATAGATAAGGAAAATGAAAAACAATTAGTTAACGCAGAAAAAGAAAAATATAAGTGGAAGATGAAAGAAAGATACGAAACATCTAAAAAGAAGATGGAAGAACAGGAACAAGGTGAATTTGTACCTATGGAAGTAGAAAATTTAGCGAAAATAGTGGTTGATTCTTTAAAAGACTAGAAATCAAAGTACTTTTATGAGTAATGGAGGTGAACCCTTTGAAAAAGAAGAAAGTTGATGAAACTGAATTATGGAAATTGGTTCAAAAGGGAGACCTCCAGGCCAGAAATTATTTTATCGAAGAATATACTTCTCTGGTTAAATATGTTGCTGGTCGGGTGAAAATGATAGTACCCATGCATATCGAATTTGATGATCTGGTAAGTTTTGGAGTTTTTGGATTGATTCGAGCAATTGAGTCTTTTAAACCTGAGTTGGGGGTTAAGTTTAGTACCTATGCGGTTGTTCGAATTCGGGGAGCAATTTTAGATGAACTAAGATCTCAAGATTGGGTATCCCGTTCTAGTCGTCAAAAAGCTAAAAAATTAGCTAAAGTATATCATGATTTAGAACAAAAATTAGGTAAGAACCCAGAAGATGAGGAGATAGCTGAGGAGTTAGGTTTAACGTTAGAAGAGTATCATAAATTTATTCTTGAAGCTAATATTCCTGAATTAACTTCTTTGCATTCATTTATTGGATCAAATTCTGATTCTCAACTGATGGATATGATCTCTGATGAAAATGATCGACCTGATATGGTCGTTAATGATAAAGAAATTCGTGATATTTTGGGTGAAACTATTGATAGACTAAAGGACCAGGAAAAGTTGGTGATTGCTCTGTATTATTACGAAGAACTTACTCAGGTGGAAATTGCTCATGTACTGAATTTGTCACCAGCACGAGTTTCACAGATTCATTCAAAAGCAATCTTAAGAATGCGAGGAATGTTAAGTCGGAAGAGGGCATTATTTTTTTAGAAGGAAGGAGGAGAAAAACGATGGCAAAGGAAATTAAAGTTGTAGCAAAAGATACAAAAACAGCCATAACCCAAGCAATTCAAGACTTTTCCAGCGAATTAAAGAGAAAAGTTGTGCGAGAGGAGATTAAGTTAGTCAAAAAAAATCAAAAATCTGGTTTTATGGGGTTTGGTAAGAAAACAGAGTACACATTTAAGTTGGTTGAAAAAGGTAGTATAGCAGAGGATGCACTTATGAAAAAATTGTTAAAGCAAACTCCAGATCTAAATGGGTATTTTCGCTTTAAGTTTGCTCCAGAGGGAATTTTTCTGAAAATTGTTCCACCCAAAGGTAATGGAAAACCAGCAAGTATGCATACTATCAAGCAGATGGTGGCTGAAAAACAGTTAATAGATGTAGATTTAAGTGAAGTAGAAAATGCTCTTAAAGAAGGAAATGGAGATTATATTAAAATTGCAGAACGTAAGCCAGAATTAGACCGAAATGCTGAGCTAGAAATAAAAATTTCCTCTGATGGCTTAACTGCATATGCTTCTTATGTGCCATCACTAGGAGGAAAAAATCTAACTTTGGGTGAAGCGTTAAAGATTATAAAAGATAAAGGTGTTTGTTTTGGAATTGATGAAAGTAAAATTGCAGAAATGTTAAACGAAAATATTAAGCAAGAGATAGTAATAGCTGTCGGTCAACCTCCCCAGGAAGGAAATCCTGCGGAACTTCGTTACAATTTTGACCTTGCAGAAGATAAAAAAATGGTTAAAGAACTTGAAGATGGAAATGTTGATTATTTAAATTTAGACTTAATAGTTAATGTTAAAAATGGTGATTTGTTAGTAACGAAAATCCCTGCAACTTTAGGCGGACCTGGTCAAAATGTTTTTGGCAAGGAAATAAAACCCATACCTAACAAAGATGTAAAACTTCCTAAAGGGAAAAATGTGAAAATTGGTGCTGATGAGATGAGTCTCTTTGCTGAGATTGATGGCCAGATAGTCTTTGAACAGGATAAGATTAGTGTGTTGCCTGTATTTGTAGTAAATGAAAATGTTGATTTAGAAACTGGTAATATTGATTTTATTGGTAATGTAGTCATCAAAGGTAATGTTCATGAAGGTTTTAGCATAAAAGCTGAGGGAGATATTGAGGTGTTTGGTAACGTAGGCGCTGCTACTCTTGAGTCTGGAGGAAAAGTTCATATCCATAAGGGCTTTCAAGGAAAGCAAAAAGGAATTGTTACAGCAGAAGGTGATGTTCAGATCGGCTTTATTGAAAATGGCCAGGTTATTACTAGAGGAAGTTTGTTGGTAAATGGGGAAATAATGCATAGTAAAATTACAGCAAAGATGGATGTAATTGTAGATGGGCGTGGTTTAATTGTAGGTGGTTTGGTTCAAGCTGGTAAAGATATTTCTGCTAAAATTTTAGGTTCTACTCTGGCTACTCCTACAGAAGTGGTTGCAGGTATTGATCCTGAGCTTCGTGAAGAGTTTGATCAGATTTTTCAGGAAATAGAAAGTGCAGAAGAAAATTTAGATAAGGTAACGAAAGGAGTAAGTCTATTACGTAAAGTTAAGAAGCAATTAGGACAACTACCTCCAGACAAAAAGAGCATGCTAGCCCAGTTTGAAAGCACAAGAAGTCATCTTATAGAACAGAAGGAACAATTACAAACTCAGCGAAATTTCTTATCTAAACAATTAAAGGGACAAAAAACTGGGAAAATAACAGCCTCTGATCGAGTCTTTCCTGGAGTTAAAATTGGTATTGGTCAGACAGGCTACAGGGTAAAAGATACTATTGCTAGAGTGTTGTTTGTTTATAGTGAGGGTGAAGTAAAACTTAGATCATTATAAGGTGGTGAGGGAAGTGACCCATTCCATCAATACTAGAAATCTAATCTCTCAATCTTTTGAAGTAAATAGAATTGAACAGTTGCGTTCTGCGACTGAACAACATCAACAGCATAATATTGCAATTGATCAAGAAAAGAAACATCTAGATAAGCAAAATCAGGTAAATAAGACTAACCAGTCTGAAAAGAAGCAGATTCATTCAGATGAAGATTCTTCTAGAAAGAATAAAGAACATAAACAAAGGAAAAAGCCGAAAAATGAAGAAAAAGAAAATATGGAAGAAAAATTTCTCGATGAAGAGCGCGGACATTTTATTGATTTTCGCGTTTGAGTGAGGAGGTACCTATCTTGATAGAATATCTGGTACTTGGTGTCGGAGTTTTCCTTGTTATGATATCATTGCTCTATACTTTAATAGCTGGTCGTCGGTCGAAACGAAGACAATTTGATGAATTAAGACATTTTTCTACATCTGAACCTAGGTATGGTTCTCAATTTAATAAACTAGATCAGGTGAAGGAAAGTATTATCAATTTGGATGAAGAACTGGATGAATTGGTTGGAGAGTTATGGAATAAAGAAAATGAGATTAAACAGATTATTCATCGGGTAAAGGGTTGGAATAATGAAATCTCGACTTCAGGATTTGAAAAGGAACTAAAAAATAGAGTGGCACTGACGACTGAAGAAGAGCAAAAAGAAAAATATCCTTATCCTCCCGAACCTATCTCTCAAAAACCAGTTTCCATACCTCATACATTTTCAAAATACGATAAGATAAAAGGACTGGCCGATCAAGGTTTTTCTATTGAAGAGATTGCGCGTCAATTGAATATGGGTTACCGAGAAGTTGAGTTGGTTGTCAAATTGCGACAGAAAGGAGCCAGTGAAGGTGCATAAGGGAGTATATTGGAGTCAGGTAATCACTGGGATTGGTATAGGTCTGATCCTAGCTGCACTGGTCTGGATTTCTGTCGAAAAATTTGATCCAGTGACCGAAGTGCCTATAGTTCAACCTGAGCGCGGAATTGTCCACTATCAAGAGATAGATATGGTTGGAGTCGAAACTCCTGAACTTAAATTACCTCATGAGTTGAAATCAATCTATATGATAGTTCCTGATGTTGTTACCAGAGCGACAAGTGAGGTTCCTGATGAGGAATTTGAAGTAGCATCTGCGGAAGAAGAAAAGGAAAAACTTCAACCTGTTGAAGAGGAGATTGAGGAAAAAATTTTTAGTGATGTAAAGCTAGAATCAAAACTAGCCTTAGAAGTACAAAAGGTAGATGAAGAAGTTTGGATTCAATTTGTTGTCAAACCAGGTGAATCAGCGGAAAGTATTGCAGTACGGTTACATAAAGAAAAATTTATTAATGGAAAGGATTTTATAAATTATGTAAACCGTAATAAGTTAGATCGAAAATTGCAATTTGGCATTTTTACATTACAGAAAGGAATGGAAATTGAAGAAATTGTTGCTGAATTTACTAGATAAAAAGGGGGTGAAAAGATGTTAAACGGTCTTTATACTACAGCGCGTGGGATGACTGCTTTTGAAAGAGAAAATAATGTTTTAGCAAATAATTTAGCGAATGTAAATACAGCGGGTTTTAAAAGTGATCAGGTTGTATATGAATCTTTTCCTGAAATTTTGATGAAACGCCTAGACGAGTCTGGTTCTCATGTAATTGGAACAAAAGGGACAGGAAGTAAAATTAGTGAGACTTATACCAACTTTCAACTTGGAAGTTTGCAGCAAACCGAAAATCCACTAGATATAGCAATTCAGGGTGAAGGCTTTTTTGCAGTTCAAACTCCTGATGAGGTTTTGTATACAAGAAATGGACATTTTACCTTAAATCAGGAGGGTCAGGTTGTTACTACAGAAGGCTATCAGCTTTTAGGTGCAGGTGGTTCAATTCAAACCTATGGTGATACAATTGGGTTTAGCGAAGATGGTTCCATTGAAACTGACGGTGTGGTAGTGGATCAACTTCGGTTAGTTACTTTTGATGACTTACAGAAGTTAGAAAAAGTTGGTGACAATCTTTATCGTGCTAGTGAGGGTATGGAAGAAAAAAGTAGCTCGAGTATGGTTCTTCAGGGTTTTGTTGAACAGTCAAATGTGAATATCATACTTGGAATGACCCAATTGATTACTGCTACACGTATGTATGAGATTAGTCAAAAAGTGATTCAATCTCAAGATGAAACTCTTTCAAAGGCTGTGAATGAAGTAGGGCGAATTGGTGGTTAGTTATAATTAATTCGGCTGGACCTTATGGAAGCCGGAGAGATATTACTGAATGACGGATGTGATATCAATAAGAAAAATTATCAGCTAGGAGGGAATATATATGATTCGATCATTATGGACAGGTGCTTCAGGGATGCAAGCACAGCAATTGAACATAGATAATATTGCGAATAACTTGGCTAACGTTAATACTTCAGGTTTTAAGAAAAGCCGGGTAAATTTTCAAGATCTGATGTATGAAACTATTAAAAAGGCTGGAACACCTACTGCTCAAGGGTCGATTGCGCCTAATGGGATACAGATAGGAAATGGAGTTCGACCAGCATCTGTAGAGCGTCTGTTTTCACAAGGAAGTTTTCAGCAGACTAGTAATCCTCTTGATTTAGTTATTGAGGGAAATGGTTTTTTCCAGATTCAGTTGCCTGATGGTTCAATGAGTTATACAAGAGATGGTTCTTTTAAAATGGATGGAGATGGAAGAATTGTTACTTCAGATGGCTTTCCACTATTCCCTGAAATTTTTATACCTGAAGATACAGTAGCTATAAATGTTAGCGCAGACGGAGCAGTTTCTGTTGTCACTTCTACACAGGATGAACCACAGACTATTGGTAATATGGAATTGGTTCGTTTTGCTAATTCAGCAGGTTTAAGTAGTGAGGGACGTAATCTCTTTAAAGCCACTGTTGCTTCCGGTGCACCGATTATTGGTAACCCAGGTATTGATGGCTTTGGAACTATTGCTCAGGGTTATTTGGAGATGTCAAATGTTCAGGTTGTTGAAGAGATGGTTAATATGATCACTGCCCAGCGGGCTTATGAGATCAATTCTAAAACTATTCAGTCTTCTGATGAGATGTTGAGAACTGTAAGTAACTTGAAAAGATAGGTGACTACTTATGATCAGTTATAAAAGAAGATCAGTTGTAGTTATGCAAATTTTGGTTTTGTTTCTGATTTTCTTTTCGATAGTGTGTGTACCAGTAGATGCTGCTGAAAAAGTAAAGATTATTTTTAATCCTGAAGTTATTATTTCTGAAGAACGGATGTTATTAGATCATCTTGCTGAAATTGATGGAGAGGGGCCAACTGTTGAAAGATTGAGAACTATTGATTTTGGCCCTGCTCCTTCTCCTGGTAAATATTATACTTTATCTCAAGGTTCAATACATGCTGTATTACGACAGATGAAAATTGATCTGGAACAGATCGAGATTATCAATTTGACTTCAACAGGAATTATAGTTCAACGTGTGGGAGTTTTATTAGAAGAAGAAAAGGTTTTATCTACAATTTATGATTATATTTCCAGTAAACTTCCCTATTATGTAGAAAATGTAGAAATCAATCTTCGTCATTTTCCGGAAATTTGGGTACCTTCTTATGATATTAGACTCGAAGTAAGACGATATACCAATAATCGAAATTGGGGATTTATGTCGCTACCTATGACTGTTTTTATTAATGACAAGGAATATACTCGATTTACTATAAGCCTTGACGTGCGCATTTTTGGCACAGTTTTTGTAGCAAGTCAGCCTATTGATCGTCTGGAGATCATCACACAGGATATGGTAGAAGAGAAATATCTGGATATAACAAGACTAAATGGAGAACCGGTTTTTGAGTTGAAAGATGTGGTTGATAAACAGGCAAAACGTTCTTTTCGACTAGATACGGTTTTGATAAATAATTATCTGATTGAGCCAAAATTGGTTCACCGTAATGATCAGGTGACGATTGAGGTTTGGGCTGGAGCAATTCATGTTCAGACCTTTGGAAAAGCTTTAAGTGATGGAGCGAGAGATCAATGGATTTGGATAGAGAATCTAAGTTCTGGAAAGAAGATTCAGGCTAGAGTGATAGATATTGGTCTGGTTCGGGTTGAGTTAAATTGAAAGGGTGAATAAGATGTACAGAATTATAGGCTGTCTCCTGAGCTGTCTCTTGTTTTTTGCTATTCCAGTACCTGCCTCTGCTAATAGTCTTTGGATAGATGATGCTGCTGATGTTTATAAAAATCATGTGGCATTGGACATTGGTGATCTGGTGATGATTATTATATCAGAAAAGTCGACGGCATCTCAACAAGCAAGTACAGAGACATCGCAGGATACATCACTAGCGGCTGGCCCGGGGTTAGGAATTTTTAGTTTCGTTGAGAATTTCTCATTAAGTTATGATGATAAAAATGGTGCAGATGGTTCAACTTCCAGGCAAGGGACTTTGACTGCTGTTATTACTGCACAGGTTGTTGGTAAACAACCAAATGGGAATTTAATGGTTAGAGGTTATAAGATGATTAATATAAATGAAGAAAAACAGGAGATTGAAATCTTCGGAGTAATCAGGCCAGATGATGTACAGGCTGACAATACAATTGAATCTCGTTATATGACTGATGTTGAGATTAATTTTACTGGTCAGGGAGTTGTCGGAGATAAGCAAAAAGCTGGTTTGTTTGAAAAAATATTTAATTGGCTCTTTTAGGGCGAAGAAAAGGTGATTTAGGATGAATAAATATAAAAAAACCTTAATCATTTTCCTATTATTCGGACTTATATTGGTCCCATATTTGCCAGTGAAAGCTGCAAGTCCAAATGATCCTATGATTTATATACGAGATTTAACTCGTATTGAGGGAATTAGGGAGAACATGCTACAGGGTTTTGGTTTAGTTGTTGGCTTGGATGGTTCAGGTGATTCTCGATTTAGCCCAACTGTTGAGATGCTGAAGAACATGTTGTATGAGTATGGGATTGTTGCTGATGATCAACTCAAAGCTAAAAATGTAGCAGCTGTTTCCATGACAGCCATTCTTCCTTCGTTTGCTAGAGAGGGCGATTCTATGGACGTAACTGTTCAATCCATAGGTGATGCGAAAAGTTTACAGGGTGGAACATTACTGATGACAGCACTATATGCGCCAAATGGCCAGGTTTTTGCTGCTGCTCAAGGGTCTATTTCGATTGGTGGATTTAGTGCAGGTTCTGGTGGAAATACTGTTCAGAAGAATCATTTGCAGGTAGGGAGAATTCCTAATGGAGTCATCATTGAGAGGACTCTTGAACCGGATTTTAGTGATAAAATAGAGTTGGATTTTCTTTTAAAGGAATATAATTATGAAACGGCTACGTTGATCGTACAGGCTGTTAATGATCATTTCAAAGATACCACTTATGAAAAGATGTTAGCAAAGGCTGTTAATGCTGGTCGGATTCGGATAAAAATCCCAGTTGAATATCAACAAAACGTAGTAGGATTTATTGCTCAGATTCAGGGTTTACAGGTGAGAGCATCGATGAGGCCTAAAATTGTGATTAACGAAAGAACAGGAACAATTGTCATTGGACATAATGTTCGAATATCTACAGTAGCTGTAGCTCACGGTAATTTAACCGTAACGATTTCAACTCAGGAAACTACTACCAGTAATTCTGATGACGATGGGAATACTGAAACAAATACTACGACAGATGTTCAGGTAAATGCTGATGAGGAGAAAAATCAATTGCTAGTGGTTCCTACAGGAGCGACAATAGGTGATTTGGTAGAGGCTTTAAACGCGATTGGTGTAACCCCTAGGGATATCATTGCTATTTTGCAGGCTATGAAAGAGGTTGGGGCATTATATGCTGAGTTTGAGTTGATGTAGAGGGGAGTGGGGCAGATGAATATCATTAATGGTAGTCATTATAATCCTGACCAATATAGAACCGATCAATTTAAAAAGCAATTTATGAAAATTGAGGATAATGTAAAGAATAAAAAATTAGATACAGGTCAGAATCAAGGAGAAAAAGATAAAGCTTTATATGATGCTTGTAAAAATTTTGAAGCTATCTTTACTCAATTAGTATTTAAAGAGATGCGGAAATCTGTTGAAAAAAGTGATCTAGTCAATGGAGGTTTTGGTGAAGAAGTTTTTGAAGGCATGTTAGATGAAGAGATTGCTCAATCATCAGCGGAAAGTAATGGTTCATTAGCTAATCTTTTATATCAGCAGTTACGTTTGCAGTTGAAAGATTAATCTTGATATGGGTGGCGATTAGGGATGAATAATTTTAATAGAAATAAACCCGTTCCACTTTACTATCAACTAAAAGAGATGATCAAAAAACAGATTGAGAATAAAGATCTTAAACCAAGAGATTGTCTCCCATCAGAGCGCGAATATAGCGAACGTTTTCAAATAAGTCGAATGACAGTTCGACAAGCAATTACTGAATTGGTGAACGAAGGTTTATTATATCGCCAACAAGGAAAAGGAACTTTTGTGGCGGATCCTAAGATTGAGCAAGGATTAATGAAATTGACAAGTTTTACTGAGGATATGCTTAAAAGAGGTTTAGAACCTTCAGCTCGTCTATTGTCGATTGAAAATAGAATTGCAGATGAGCGTATAGCTAATATTTTAAATCTTGATGAAAATAGACAAATAATTATTATTAAACGTTTAAGGTTAGCAGATGGAGAATCGATGGCTATTGAAGCGTGTCATCTTTCACATTCGATTTTTTCAGAAATTGTGAGCGAAGATTTAGAGAATAAATCATTATATAAACTTTTGGAAACTCGTTATAAGATCAACCTTGTGAGAGCTAAACAGGTGATTGAACCTGCAACAGCTCAATTAGAGGATGTAAAATTATTAAATGTTCAGTTAGGTGATCCGATTCTTGTTTTGGGACGAACTACCTTTGATCAAAATGATAACCCAGTGGAATTTGTAAGTTCTAGATATCGTGGCGATCGGTATAAGTTTTTTGTGGAATTAAAAAAAATTTAAGAATACGGCAAAAAAAGTTGTTTTGGAAATTTTCAAGCAACTTTTTTTGCCGTATTTTTTTGAGTTAATAAAAAAACTACCGGCTAAATAGCCGGTAGTAAAGTAAATGTACCTTTAAAATATATATTAGGAGAACCAATGTATAAAAAGTTAGGGGAAAGGTGAGAAGTGGGTTCTCCTAATATAGGGGATAGGATGTTAGAGTGAGAAAAAATTTATAAACTTTATTTTTTAAGCTCGTTTTGGATAAAATCCATAACAAGCTCAATACTGGACTCTTTTAGGCCAAGGCTAGTGCATAATTCTCGGATTCGATCTAGATTATTCTCAACACCTCTGAAGAGTCTTTCAGTCTTTATCTGTAATGCCGAAGCAATTTTTTCGATCTCTTCAGGAGTGAGATTATCAGATCCATTCTCGACTTGACCGAGTTTAAAGAAGGATACACCAGACTTCTCATAAATCTCGTGAATTGTCATATTTTTAGTTTCACGAAGATTTTTTAATTCTTTGCCGATGTTAAACTCTTCTTCTTTTTCGTTTAAAAGTTCTGCAAGTGATATGTCAAAGGCGTCAACAATTCGGGAGAGAATCTCTAAAGAAGGTTTACGCTTATTTTTTTCAATCTGGCTTATGTAACTTCCCGAAACGCCTGTCTTTAATCCAAACTCAGCATAAGTCATGTTATGTGCTTTTCTAAGTTCTTTAATCTTCAATCCAATCTTTTCAATATTTAGCATCATAAGCTTTTTCCTCCCCGCAATCAAATTATAACCTAAATGTTTTAACTTGTCAACAGTTGCTTGAAAAAAATATTTTTTTATGCGCAATTGCTTGACACATTGTACAGACTATAGTACAATGTGTATGAAAAATAAGTAAAAAACTTTAAAGTTGTGAACAAATTAGATATGATTTGGACATATAGTTAGTCGGAATTTGCAATATGTTTACGATTGTAAAAATAAAGGGGTGAATCAGATGAATTATGTGCTTTATTTTTCTCGAGGTGGTAAAGAAAAACTTGAAAATGTCTCTTCAGTTAAACAAAATAGAAAAAAAATCACATTTATATTTACTGATGGTTTAGAATTAGTAGTTATGAAGCAGTATCTTTTGCACTATGAGTTGATTGAAGATAAAGCAAATGTAAATGAAGAGTCGATTCAAGATCCCTGTGTCCATACACTGAAGTGTTTTGATGATTTTTTAAATGATTTTGTCTATAAGGTTGAAAATGGACATCTTGGAGATACAATTGCTTTTAAACGTCTTGCTTCTGGGAATGGAAAATTTCATAGAGGTTTTTAACAACAATTTTTTGATTGTTAGCTAATAGCCGTAAGTGGTTTAAGATCACTTATGGTTTTTCTGTATATAGGTAAATTACAAATCAAGAAAAAGGAGGGTACAAATGAGAAAATTTTGTTTATCGATGATTGTGTGGGTAATTGTTAGTCTGATGACCTTAGCACCGCAAATTGATGCAAAAGATTATCGTCCCTTAATAACTGGAAAATTTGAGCAGGGCCAGCGGTTGTATTTATCCGAGGATGAAGGGATTGGTAAGGATTATTACTTTCGAGAAGGTTGGTTGAAATTCAAGCAAAAGCTCACGTCCAAAAGTTATTATTATTTTAAGATTCGATATGCAGATAATGACTTTGTAGATTACAATCAGTATAATAGTAGTACCATTGATTTGATGGGGAATTATACTTATCAATTTTCAAAGCCTTTGCGTTTCAAAACCGAAGTAGGGTTACGTGAAAAGAAATACCCTCTGGCAGGGGAGAAAAGTTATATTGAAATCAGCACAAGTTTTGAACTCTTTTTAAAACCCTGGGAAAAGGATGATATTCTTTGTAGATTGAGTTTACAGCAAGAAAATTATCAACAGAAAACTAAAAATAATCTGCTTTCTAATTTCTTTATTGAGTGGGAAAGGGATATATCGGATGGATTTTCTCTTTATAGTCAATACAAGCTTTCCACTCAAAACTATAACGATCAGGAATCTTTGAAAAATAAAATGAGACATTCTTTATCCATAGGTTTTGAGTATCAGTTATAGCAGGAAAAGGAGAAAAAAGCGCGAATAAGTAAAAAAGGAATACCATATAAAAAAAAAATTATTATTTAGTGGGGGGCTATTCATGAATACTGAAAGATTGATGGAAATTGCGGTAGAATTAGCAGGTCTTGATAATATTCCTGAAGATTCTGGTATAGTTGTTGAAGGCGAAGATATTAAAAAGGTTTTATTTGGTGTTGACATGGAGACTGCTGAGATTTTGATGGCTCAACAATTAAATGTTGATTGTGTTGTTACACATCATCCTAAAACGGGAGATCCACAGCAGGGCTTATTTAAGGTGATGTCTAACCAGATTCAACGGATGGTTAAAGCTGGGGTACCTATTAATAAAGCACAGAAAGCTATCAAGAAGAAAATAGATAAAATTGAGCGTGCTTTACATCCAGCTAACTATGATCGTGTAGCAACATCTGCAAAGCTGTTGAATATGCCATATATGGGTATTCATACCCCTTGTGATATTTTAGCCGAAAATACTGTACAGGATCATTTAGATGCAAAATTAAATGATAAGCCAGAGGCAACTTTACAGGATGTAGTAGATGCTCTAATGGAATTTCCAGAATATCAGAATACTAAAGCTCAACCAAAGATTCGCATCGGTGGCAAAAAAGACTATGCAGGTAAGGTTTTTGTAACTATGGCTGGTGGAACTGGTGGCGGTGCAGATGTAGCTAAAGCATATTTTGAAGCAGGAATTGGAACTTTAATAGTTATGCATATGCCAGAAGATGTACTGGACGCTATTAGAGAACAAAATATAGGTAATATTATTGTTGCTGGCCATATGGCAAGTGATTCTGTAGGAATTAACAAATTGATTGCTAAATGGGAAGAGGAAGGAATCGAGGTAATCAGATGTAGTGGGGTTGTTGATCCAACTATTAAAAAGTTTTAGGAGGAATAAGAAATGAAAAAACCAGTACTCTGGGTAATTGTTTTATTATTAATGGTAATCTTTGTGTCAGAAGATACTAAGGCCCTCAGTAATGGAGAGATTATCCCAGGACGCCAAATTGTTTGCTATAATGTTCAAGTTTTAGATGGAATTAAGTCTCTTTCGATAGCAGGAGAATGGGGATTAACTATGACTTTGTCTGCTGAGGGAGGATTTGTATATTCTAAAGAAAACAGTTATTTAGATTTGTTTCTTAAATTTAAACTTCATGAAAATAAGTTATTAGATGTATCTGGGCGTTTGGGAATTCATAGTGATTTTAACAGTGTAACTTCTGTTGAAAAGACTATTGGGGTTCTTTTTACCAAAGTTCATAATAATTATATTAAGATAAATAGTGGCATAGATTATTCGATGGATGAAGGAGATTTAGGTTATTTTGCTGGTATTAATTATCAATTGACATCTAGAACCTATTTTCAAGCTGGTTGGCAAAACTATTTAGGTAGTGGCCCTAGTGGAATTATGTTTGGTATTCAGACAGATCTTTAGATAGTATTTAATCAAATAAGTGAGGTGTATGTTGATGAATTACATACACCTTTTTTTGCTATATGTCGTTAAATAAAGGGGGTATCACTATTTGGCGGTAAGATCAAAAAAAGAATTACAAAAAGAAGATAAGGAATTTGTTGAATTTAATATTATTGAGTATAATATGTTTTGGTTGTTGCATCTTTTGATTGCGTTATTAATCATCTCTGCTATTGGAGGAGATGTTAGTTTATGCTTGGAAAAATTTTTAAATTTGTTAAATCCAGCAAATTGGTTTTGACATCTAAGTTATTTCTGGATATGAAAAATGATAAGGGAAGGGGTAAAAAAATGAGTGAAGACCTAAAGCTTACTCCATTGGAGTTTGAATATCTTATGACTCAAATTGCAAGAATTATGAATAAACTCCTCCGTGATAGTATGAAAGATGCTACGATTACTCCACCTCAGTTTTCTGCGCTGATAACGATTTATCGTGATGAAGATATGACTATTGGAGAAATTAGTGATGTGTTGTTTTTGGCAAATAGTACTGTTTCTGGATTGGTTGATAGACTAGAGAAGGTTGATTTAGTTGAAAGATATCGAGATAAAGCCGATCGGAGAGTGGTTAGGGTAAAATTAAAGGAAAAAGGACGAAGAACAGTAGAAGAGATTTTGGAAAAACGACGAAAGAAGTTAGAACGGGATCTGGGAATGCTTAATAGTAGCCAACAGAATGAATTACTTACTGATTTAACTCTTTTACTTAAGATTATGAGGAAAGAAGAAAGCTAAAGTTATAAAGTAAGTTGGGAATGATTATTACTCGGCTTTAATTATATTTATTGTAAGATATATTGCCATCGTATGCCTTGACAAATTATAGCAAAAAGTGTATACTATAAAAGTGTTGCAATGTTTCGAAAATTAAATGATTTCTAATTAAATTTTGTTATTATAAGTCGAAAACTGTCAATATATAAAAAATACATTACAAAGTTGTGAGTAGATTATTAATTATGATTAGCCCACAAAAAATAGTCACACAAGAGCTCCCGTACTATATAAAGGACTGAATTAGGCGGTTTCAGTTCTTTATATAGTATGGGAGTGTGACTAAAATACTTTTTGTGGACGAATCATTTATCTTTTGAGTTAAGACCC
>JAGMES010000030.1 GCA_023128035.1 Halanaerobiales bacterium
TTTTGAGTGTAAAAGGGTAAAATTTCAAGATTATTATCTACATTTTTTATTTGTTTTGAAATTTGACCAGCACAGCCAAAAATGGTATCAATTAATGATTTGCTAGTGTTTGTGCCGTTACTAAATACAGAATTAGCGTCAAATTCAAACTCACCACTTAGACTAATGTCAGAAACATCTTTTGCTCCAAGATCAACTACGAAAAAAATATTGGATGGAGGATTAGTAGATAAAATAGGTTCATATGAGAGCATATAATCGAAAACAAACCATTTTTTGTAGATAGCTTTTAATATGAGTACTTTATCTTCATTTAGTTCTTCATTTTTATCTGCATAAGAATATGAAATTGGACCACATTCATTGAGAAATAACCCAACATTATGTGGAATATCTGAGCCATCTTTGATCCCAGTATTTTTATTATAGAGTTTAAAATATGGATAATTTTGTTGAATTGTGGAACGAGGTGTAGGTTCTTCTTTGATTACCCCACTAGAAGAGTACCAATCATCCTGTGTAAAACGTTTAACATATAAATGCCAGTCATCACTTGCAGGACATCTATAAGAATCTGTTAAATCAACACCACAATGGTGTTTTGCCAACCATGGTGCGGGAATTGGATTATTATCCCAATCAGTATAGGCATAATCATCGGTCCAGTCCCAAGTGGCACTAGCAATACCTGTCACTAAGAATAAACAGAGTAGGGTACTAACTAGACTTAACTTTAAAATAAACTGTTTTTTTATTTTAAAACCTCCTTATTTTTTATCTCATTGTCAATTGTCTTGAAAATATAGTAAATGTCCTCCTTTCTAAATTGATTTTAAAAACACAAATATTGTAAAAATCTAAGTATATTATAATCCTAAAACTAATTCTGATATTGCACCCCTATCTATAGATAAGGAGGATTTCATCTTCTGAAATGTCGTTAAAGTCGAAATAATAACTACGTTATTATTTCTTAAGTTTAACGACTTCAGAAGGAGTTTGAACTCTTACTGAAGTTTTTAAATTATTGTAAGACTTTTACTTCTACCTATAGATAAGGGGGAATTCACCTTCTGAAATGTCGTTAAATAAAAATTTTCATTACTAGCTAGTAGGAGATTTAAAGTATATGTCAAATGATTTAATAGTGTATTGCGATTTAATTTAAGAAAGGGTGAATGCTCTTGCTCAAAGATTTCCAGCATAAACTTAATCAGATTGTTGTGGATAAAAAAGCCTGGACTAAGAGAGGTCAGGTAGCCTCATATATCCCTGAACTTAAAAAAGCCGATCCAAATATTCTTGGCGCTGCACTTGTAGATTTAGAAGGTAATTTGATTACTTCTGGGGATATTGATTATGAATTTACTATTCAGAGTATTTCTAAAATTATAACTCTTGCGATAGCTTTGATGGAAGAGGGAGAAGAAAAAGTATTTAGTGTAGTAGGTAAAGAACCAACTGGTGATCCTTTTAACTCTATTATAAAACTAGAGACTCTTCAACCAGCCCGTCCTTTAAATCCCATGATCAATGCAGGAGCTATTGCTATTTCTTCTTTGATTAGAGGAAAAAATGTAGAGGAACGTTTTAAAAAAATTACGGATTTAATTTATAGGATGACTGGAAAAGAGAAGATTTTGTACTGTGAAAAAGTATATCTTTCTGAAAAAAGAACAGGCCATAGGAATAGAGCGTTGACATATTTTATGTTAAATGACGGAGTTATTCAGGGTGAGGTTGAAGAAATTTTAGACCTATATTTTCGACAATGTGCTATACTTCTTACTGTGTCTGATCTTGCACGTATTGGTGCGGTATTTGCCAATGAAGGCAGGTCACTTGATACGGGGGAAGAACTGATAAACCCTCGTGTTGCCAGGATTATTAAAACTTTCATGGTTACTTGTGGGATGTATAATTCTTCTGGAGAATTTGCGATTGATGTAGGAATTCCTGCGAAAAGTGGTGTAGGTGGAGGGATTGTGGCTGCTGTGCCTGGTAAGGTGGGGATTGGGGTTGCTGGCCCTGCTTTAGATGAAAAGGGAAATAGTATTGCAGGCATAAAGGTTTTGGAAGAGGTATCGAAGGAATTAGGGCTTTCAATGTTTTAAAAAGTTTGAGGTGGAGGTAAATCTAGTGAATAAAGGATATATTTTAACTATTGATCAAGGGACTACTGGGTCAACGGTTTTAATGGTAGATTGGGCAGGTGTGGTAATTTCAAAAGCATATAGTGAATTTACGCAGATTTATCCGAAATCAGGGTGGGTTGAACATGATCCGATGGAGATTTGGAATGTTACTTTAAAAGTTGCAAAAGAAGCTATAGCATCAGCTAAGATAACAGCAACTGAAATTGTTTCTATCGGAATTACTAATCAGCGAGAAACTACAATTCTTTGGGACCGCGAGACTGGAAAACCAATATATAATGCTATTGTTTGGCAATGTCGTAGAACAGCTCCAATCTGTGAAGAGTTGAAAATGGCCGGATTGTCTGATAAGTTTACTCAAAAAACAGGTCTTGTTCTGGATGCTTATTTTTCAGGAACTAAAGTGAAATGGATTTTGGATAATGTTGAAGGTGCAAGAGATAGAGCAAAAGCAGGTCAAATACTCTTTGGTACAATTGACACATGGTTGATTTGGAATTTGACCGGCGAAAATATTCATGTTACAGATTACTCTAATGCAGCTAGAACTTTATTATATAATATTAACGATCTTTGTTGGGATGAAGAAATTTTAGAGATTTTGGACATTCCAGCAGAAATTTTACCAGATGTAAAGCCTTCTAGCTATTACTATGGAGATACTGAAATCAGTATTTTTGACGTTGCAATCCCAATTAGTGGTATCGCAGGTGATCAGCAGGCTGCTACCTTTGGACAGGGATGTTTTGAAAGAGGTATGGTTAAAAATACATATGGAACTGGATGCTTTATGTTGATGAACGTTGGTGAAGAGCCAGTTTATTCTACGAATGGATTATTAACTACTATTGCATGGGGAATTGATGGTAAGATAGAGTATGCTCTAGAAGGAAGTGTTTTTATTGCTGGAGCGGCAATTCAATGGTTACGAGATGGACTTGAGTTTTTTAAGGACTCGGCTGATTCAGAGATGTTAGCAACTCAAGTAGATGATACAGATGGAGTTTATTTTGTCCCTGCTTTCACTGGATTGGGTGCTCCTTATTGGGATATGTATGCCAGAGGTGGAATTATGGGTTTGACACGGGGTAGTGGGAAAACTCATATTACTAGAGCTGCTTTGGAAGCAATGGCTTATCAGAGTCGAGACCTTTTAGAGGCTATGCAAAATGATAGTGGAATTAAACTTCAAGAGTTAAAAGTAGATGGAGGAGCATCTGCAAATAACTTTTTAATACAGTTTCAAGCAGATATTTTGAATACTCAAGTGAGTAGACCCCAGATTGTGGAAACTACTGCAATGGGTGTTGCTTATCTTGCAGGCTTAGCAGTTGGCTTTTGGAAAGATAGAGATGAAATTAGAGGATTGATGCATCTGGATAAAACTTTTATACCAAAAATGCAAGAGGATAAGCGGATAAAGTTATACCATGGTTGGAAGAAGGCTGTAGAAAGAGTTCTTGGATGGGAAGAAGAATAGTTATTTTTTACGCGAGTTATTCTTTCATTATGGTGCATGAATTATTAGTAAATATAGTAATGGTGAATGATAATAAGACATTGAATAGCAGGAGGAATATATAATGAAAATACTTGTAACAGGCGGAGCAGGTTATATTGGTAGTCATGTAGTTAATGCTTTATTAGGTACTGAGTATGAGATTGTGGTGCTTGATAATCTGCAAAAAGGTCATCAGGATGCACTAATTGGTGGCAAGTTTATTGAGGGTGATTTAGCTGATCGTCAAAAATTGAGTGAAATTTTTGCTGAACATCAAATTGAAGGAGTTATTCATTTAGCTGCGGATAGCCTAGTGGGAGAATCGATGGAAAACCCTTCAAAATATTACTATAATAATGTGCTTAATGGTTATAATCTTTTGGAAGTTATGCGCGAGCATAGTACTCGTTATATAGTTTTTTCATCTACAGCTGCGGTATATGGTGAACCGGAAGAGATTCCAATAACAGAAGACCATCCAACTAGACCGACTAATGTATATGGTAAGACAAAACTTCATTTCGAAGATATGTTAGTAGATTATGAGAAAGCATATGGAATTAAGCACATTTGTTTACGCTATTTTAACGCTGCAGGTGCAGATATTAGTGGAAGGATTGGAGAGGATCATAATCCAGAAAGTCATTTGATTCCAATAGTTTTACAGAAAGTATTAGGACTCCGTGAAAATCTAGCAATTTTCGGAACAGATTATAATACACCTGATGGAACTTGCATCAGAGATTATATTCATGTAAATGATCTTGCTACTGCTCATATTTTGGCAATTGAAAAATTGTTTGATGGTTTTGATAGTAAGATCTATAATCTCGGAAATGGAGTTGGTTTTTCTGTTCGTGAAGTTATTGAAACAGCAAGCCAAGTGGTCGGAAAGCCGATTCCTGCACTAGAGCATCCAAGACGCACAGGTGATCCTGCTATTTTGATTGCAAGTTCAGATAAGATTAAAAAAGAATTGGATTGGAAACCTGAATATCCAGAATTAAAGAAAATAATTGAAACTGCTTGGAATTGGCATAAAAATCATCCAGATGGATATTTAGGATAAGGGAGCAAAGACTGAAGATACAATCCTTGTTACAGATAATGATTTTTATAAAAAGAACAGAGATTTGACTAGATCTCTGTTCTTTTCTAATACTTATTCTTCCTAAATAATTAACTTTTTAAAATCTTCTCTTACTTTAAGCTTTTCGAAATCCGGATTCTTTTTCGCCAATTCCTTGACCGATTTATCAAAATAAATTGCTTTTTGAAGATGATGGATTACCTTTTCAGGTTGCTCTAACCAATTATAAAGCATAGAGAGTGGGTAATGGAGAAATTTAGTGCTAGGGTATTTATGAAAAATTTCTAACATGATCTCTAGTGCCTCTTTATGCTTTTTATTATAGACTAGATAATCGGTTAATCTAAGATAAGAACCAAAAGGATCAGGGTTAATTCTCTGCATATGGTTTACATAAAAATCTAAAACCTGAGGGAATTTTTTTTGTGTTAGTAGAACTTGATTATATATCAGATATAATTGATTATCATGAGGATTATATCTGATCGTATCAATGAGTAGATTTTCTGCTTGAAAAAAACGTTGCTCAGCTATGGCACGCAGTATTTTGTTTTTTTGTTTCATAGCTTTTTGCCAATTTTCTTCTAATGAATCGTAAAACTTTTTTCTTTCAATTATTTCTTCAGGTGAAAGAAATGTTTCTTCTAGCTCTTTTATACGAATCCAGATAGGTGATGTTATGCATTGAAATTTCAGTGCTCCTTGATAGAATTCCAATTCTGTTTTTGGTTCAACTTTTAAATGAGAAAAGATTTCTAGCCCTAATAGATAGCCTTGATAATAATAGGGGTTTATCTCTAAAGATCGTTTCAAAGATTCAAGGGCTTTTATGTAATCCTTAAGTTTGGTATAACTTTTGCTTAAGAAAAAATAAGCAAGGGAATGGTCAGGAGAAATTTCAATTTCTTTTTGGAAATGATCTTTAGATTTTGAAAATTGCTTCTGTTCTATTAAAGTAATCCCTATCATGTAGTTCGCTAGAGGATAGTCAGGATTTTCAGTTAGTATTTCATTGAGATATTTTTCTGCGCGTTTAAAATTCTGTGCATTGATCATCTTTTGGGAATAATGAAAGAGATGATAATGATAAATCTCTTTATTTTGACGGTATTTTCTGGCTTTTTTTAGCGGAAGATAATCTTGAATATATTTCTTTTTAGCGATATAATAAACTTCTAGACTAACACGAACTGTTATGTATGATGCTGAAAGAAAGATGATGATGTTTTCTATAGTAAAATTCATATTATAACCCTCCATTTGGCTTCTTAATTTACATTCTTACATCTTTCGAGAAAAATTTATTGAATCCTGCAAGGAGTTTGGTTTTCTTTCGAGAATAGAAAAAATAAGGAAAGGAAGTGAAAAAATTTGATCTCCATTCTTAAAAAACAAACTTTAATAATCTTTTTTTTTCATATATTGGCTATCGTATTTGTTTTAGAAATTTTGGGAGTAGGTCATCTTGCCAGTCATCCAGTTATACTTGGCGCGATTTTGTTATCATATTATGATCTTTGGATTAAATGAGAAGGAGTGATTTGAATGTTAAAGTATATTAGAAATTTGTTCCGTGATTCAAATGAAGTTGAATTAGAAAAGTTCCAGCCGACCGTCAATCAAATAAATGCACTTGAACCACAGATAAAAGTGTTGACTGATGCTGAGTTAAGAGCTAAAACAGATGAGTTTCGAGGACGGTTAAATCAGGGTGAAACTCTGGATGATCTTTTGCCTGAAGCATTTGCTGTCGTGCGAGAAGCCGCTCAAAGAGCTACTCCTGAGAAATTCCGCCATTATGATGTTCAGTTATTGGGGGGAGTTGTCCTCCATCAGGGTAAGATTGCAGAGATGAAGACTGGTGAAGGTAAGACACTTGTTGCGACATTACCAACTTATCTTAATGCTTTGACTGGAAAAGGAGTTCATTTGATCACTGTAAATGATTATCTTGCTAAACGTGACTCTGAGTGGATGGGTAAAATCTATGAATTTTTAGGTTTGACTGTTGGTGTAATCTTAAATGGAATGACACCTGATCAACGCCAAATAGCTTATAGTGCTGATATAACCTATGGTACTAATAATGAGTTTGGTTTTGACTACTTACGGGACAATATGGCTATGACCCCAAATCATCTTGTTCAAAGGGAATTAAATTATGCAATCATTGATGAGGTTGATAGTATTCTCATTGACGAGGCTAGAACACCACTTATTATTTCAGGTCAAGCTGAAGAATCACCTGAAATGTACAATCGGTTTGCAAAAATTGTTCCTAGATTGGTGCGTGATGAAGATTATACTGTAGATGAAAAATCTAATTCAGTTGTACCAACTGAAGATGGAATTCATAAAGTTGAAAAGACATTAGGTGTAGGAAATCTTTATGACAATGAGCATGTTAATCTTAACCATCATTTAAATCAGGCTTTAAGAGCCCATATTTTAATGAAGCGGGATAAGGATTATGTTGTGACTGATGGGCAGGTACATATTGTTGATCAATTTACAGGGCGGATTATGCCTGGTCGTCGTTACAGTGAAGGTTTACATCAGTCTATCGAAGCCAAAGAACGAGTTAAGATTGAACATGAGAGCCAGACCATTGCAAGTATAACTTATCAAAATCTATTTAGAATGTATAATAAATTGGCAGGAATGACCGGTACTGCCGAAACAGAAGAAGAAGAATTTGTGAAAATATACAAATTGCCAGTAATAGTAGTACCTACGAATAAACCGATGGTTCGTAATGATGTGGCAGATGTGATTTACAAATCTGAAGCTGGCAAGTTTAAAGCAGTAGTTAAGGAGATCGTTGAGCGCCATGAAAATGGTCAACCTATATTGGTTGGTACCATTTCTATAGAAAAGTCAGAAGAATTAAGCTTGATGCTTAAAAAACACGGAATTAAACATCAGGTACTTAATGCTAAATATCATGCACAAGAAGCTGAAATTATTACGAATGCTGGTCAAAAAGGTATGGTTACCATTGCTACTAACATGGCTGGACGTGGTACGGATATAGTTTTAGGGGAGGGTGTTAAGGAAGTAGGCGGCCTGCATATCATTGGTACAGAAAGGCATGAAAGTCGTCGAATTGATAACCAGTTAAGAGGTCGTGCTGGTCGTCAGGGAGATCCAGGTTCTTCGCAATTCTTTATATCCTTAGAAGATGATTTGATGCGTTTATTTGGTGCAGATAATATTTTCGCTATTATGGATAAGTTAGGTCTTGAAGAGGATATGCCGATTGAGCATGGTTTGATCACTAAATCAATAGAACGAGCTCAAAAACGGGTCGAGGGTCGAAACTTCGAAATTCGTAAATATGTCTTAGAATATGATGATGTATTGAATAAACAAAGAGGAATTATTTATAAACAACGTCGTCAAATGTTGATGAAGAATGATAATAAAGATGAGTTTTTAGGTATGATGGAAAAAATGTTGGATGATATGGTAGAACTCTATCTGCCAAAAGATCTGCATCCTGATGAGTGGGATTTAAATGGTTTAGCTACTTTTACTGAACAGGTTTTTGCTGAAAAGAATCTTGTCAACCCTGAGGAATTACGCGGAAAAGATGCGGAAGAAATCCGTGGTGATTTGTGGAACTTGCTGAAAGATTTTTATGATAGACGTGAAAGTACTCTAACCACTGAAATAATGCGTGGGTTAGAAAAGCAGATTGCTCTGACGATTATAGATAGAAAATGGATGGATCATCTGGATATGATGGATGAACTTCGCCAAGGAATTGGTCTTAGAGCAATTGGTCAGCGAGATCCTTTGACTGAATATAAGTTTGAGTCTTTTGAGATATTTAAGAGTATGACTGAAAGTATTCGGTCTGATCTTGTTAAGACTTTATTCCATGTAAAAGTGGTTTCAGGTGAAACTCAGGCTAAAGAGCGGAAGATTACTCATCTTTCTGGTAATAGCGATACGACAAATATGGCTCTTAAGCAGCCTAATCGTAAGATGCATACTAACGCTGGTGGTGATGAAGAGGTTAAGCAAGAACCGGTCGTTAAAGGGGAAAAGATAGGACGCAATGAGCCTTGTCCTTGTGGTAGTGGGAAGAAGTATAAGAAGTGTTGTGGGAAATAGATAGTCTATTTAATCGCCTGTGGAGTTGATCTGCAGGCGATTATTTTATTTTAAGGTAGAGTAATTAGATATGCAGGGAATAAATGTGAAATGTCGAAGAGGTTTAATATAGTTATTTTTTGAAAATGTTTATAGTTGAACGTTAATTGTTTAAGATTATGATATTGCGTTAATAATGTATAGAGATGATTTTTGTTTGTGAAACTAAGGGGGATTTGATATGGAAGGTTTTAGAATTCAAAATATCAAAAGTTTTCAAGACTCGGGTCAAATTGAAATTCGACCTATTACTGTTTTTATTGGACGAAATAGTTCTGGGAAGAGTAGTTTAATCCGGTTCCCTCTTGTTTTGCAACAGAGTTTTCAGAATAATTTTTCTGGTCCATTGATTTTTGATGGGAGTAGTGTCGATTATGGGAATTTTGATGATGTGGTGTTTAATCATGATATGAATTTGCCAATTTCATTTTCGATTGATTTGAATACGGATAATTTAATTCAAGCTATTGATCAACTATTGTTTAAGGATTTAACAAATACAGGTTTAGATTTGTTGGATTATTTTGAGAAAGGTTATCCTGCTACTTTAACAGTTAAAGCAAAAAATATGGTAAAAGATAATCTTAGACAATTATATATAAGTGAGTTTATATTATCTATTGGGAAAGAGAAAATTTTAAAAGCTGAGTTTTTGGGAGAAAATAGGTATCTACTGAATGGATATGGTTTTAAAAAGACTGAGCGTGAAATGAAGTTTAATAACTTTTTTATAAATTTTGACAATATTATTATGCATTTTATTTTCTCGAAAGATTTAATTGGTGAATACCTGCGTTCAGATATGCTTATAG
Organism: Halanaerobiales bacterium; assembly: GCA_023128035.1. The sequence goes on from JAGMES010000030.1 coordinate 9,718, forward strand.
TAGAAGAGATTCAAAAGAATTTAAGAAGAGTTTTAAGTGAACTTATATATATTGGTCCATTTAGAACAATGCCTTTACGTGATTATAGATTAAAAGAAGGAGAGTATATTAGTGTTGGAAAAGATGGGAGTGCTGCTCCATATATTCTTGCTTCTAAGTATTTGCAGGAAGATAAGCTCTTTTTTGAAAAGATTAATAACTGGCTAGGTACAAATATGCACGTTGAAATAGATGTTAATTTGTTTAATGGAAATATGTTTAAAATATTGGTAAAAAATTTGGTAACAGGTCGAGTAAGTAACTTACTGGATGTGGGCTTTGGTATTTCTCAAGTTTTGCCTATATTGATCCAAAGTTATATGCAAAAAGAAATAGAGGAATTTAATTCAGAACCAGTAACTAAACTTCATATCATCGAACAACCTGAAATTCATCTACATCCATCTGCTCAATCCAGTTTGGCTGATTTATTCATTGAGGGGTATCAATTGGATAAACAAAATCGTTTTATTATTGAAACACATAGTAGAAATATGATTTTACGATTGAGAAGAAGGATTGCGGAGAGAAAGATTTCTCCAGATGATGTTGCTATTTATTATGTTAAGAGTGGAGTAAATTCAGATGATCCTAGTGAGATTGAAAGATTAGATATAAATGAATTTGGTGAAATACCAGATTGGCCTGATGATTTTTTTGATCAGGCTTATCAAGATGTGATTGCTTTAAAAGCAGCTCGAAGCCAGTATGAACAGACCTAAAAGAATGCTTTCATTTAAAGAAGGCTTTGCAAAAAAGGTTAACAATAAAGGAGGGGTAAAGATGCGGTGTTTTAACACTTCTGGGCCAATTGAACCTGAAATCCATTTTTACATTAAACGAGAAGAAAAATTAAATGAAGTAATCAGGCAGATAAAAGGGCAATATCTACCCAGCAAGGATATGTATTTAGGATGCTATTTTACGCTATTTGCCCCTCGCCAGATGGGAAAAACTACTTTTGTGAAAGATATTGAAAGAAAATTAGATTCAGATTACATAGTTATAAGAATTTCATTTGAAGGAATGATAGGACTTTCGGAAAACCAATTCTATGAAGCTTTCCATCAAGAATTGTGTATTTCTTTGAAAAATAAAGGGTTTGAAATAGATTATCCAGTATTTCATAATCATTTGGGATTTATCAACTTTAATCGATATCTTGCAGAGAAAATAGATAAGAAGTTTGTTCTTATAATTGATGAGTTTGATGCTATCAAAGAAGATTATATCGGAAATTTATTGCATAGTTTTCGAAAGATATATATTGAAAGGGATCGTGAATTTAATCTGCACTCATTAATTTTAGTTGGTATTCAAAATATTACTGGAATTAATCTAGATCATGCTTCTCCTTTTAATACAAATGATATAATCAATTTAGAGAAGTTTACTAAAAAAGAAGTATTTGATTTAATTGGGCAATATGAAGAGGCGAAAAATCAGAGATTTGTTAAAGAAGTGAAAGAAAGAATTTTTTATGAGACAAAAGGACAGCCAGGATTAACAAATGCTTTATGTAAATATTTAGTTGAAGATTTTAACCCAGGATTGGACTGCGATATTAAGATAAATGATTTTAACAAAATGTATAATTTCTTTATTTTTCAATTAATTGATAAGAATACACGTAATATTATGAACAAAGCCAGTAACTACAAAGATCAATTACTTCAGCTTTTTGATACCAGTAAAAAAACTCCATATAACGTGGATGAAGAATGGCAGGAATATTTTATTGTAAACGGAATAATCGAGCCAGAACAAATAATTGATGGAGATAATATTCGCTCATATGTTCGTTTTACTTGCCCATTATATCAGAAAAAATTATACAATAAATTTAAACCAGTAAGAACTGGAGAAGAAACATATTATTTTCCGATTGATATTGATGTAAGTGTTTTTCTTGATAATCAACGATTAAACATCCAAAACATCTTAAAGAACTATCAAAGCTATGTAAATCGACGTGGTAAAAAAGCTTTTGAATATGCAAAAGAACGAAAAGATGGTTCTAAAGTTGAAGCGGTTTATCATTATTCTCTTGATTCATATTTGAGTAATTTTATGGATGTTGTAAACGGAATATGTGTTGCTGAATTTCCAACAGGTAATGGTAAAGTTGATCTTTGGTTAAAGTATAAGGATCAAAGGTATGTGATTGAGGTTAAAAATTACTTAAATCCATTCCAGGTTAATGAGGCGAAAAAACAAGCAGTAAGATATGCCAAATCAGAAGGCTTAAAAGAGGCCTATTTAGTCATATTCACTAAAGTGCACCCAAAGAATGACCTTGAGGTATCCTTTGAGGAAGAAATAGATGATATCAAGCTTTTCGGCATTTATATAAATGTTAATTTTAACGAGGGATGATAACTCAACTTTCGCAGTTGATAAATCCCTATAAAAATAAAAGACTCCATGATTGGAGTCTTTTATTTTGACTTTTTTTTAAAAAAATCTATACGTACTGGTTTATTCTCCTCCAGGTGTAGGAAATGGAGTAGTGACTACAACATTAGCACTACAACTTTCACCAACAGGGGTTGGAGGTGGGTCTGCAAAACCAACAGAAGTAAAAGCAATAGTCATTATTATAACCACCAATAAACAAAATATCCTTTTTAACATATTTCCTCCTCAAAGTTCTTTTTAAGTTGAGATTTGAGCTTTTGTGTCAAAGTAGTAATAGATTCCTTGTTAATTTTATGGTCATAATTTTGTCCCCAAAAATAATAGTTCACATTTATCGTTATAACAGTCATAGCTAGTTAATTCAATATTCTACTTATGTTAATTACAATTTATTTAAAAATTTCTAATATTTTTACTATACTTTCTACTTGAAAGAAAAAGTGAAAGATGAGGAGTGTGCAGGCAGAAAATCAGGTTAATATAAACCCTAATCAAGCTGTCGTGAGGCGCGTGGAGGACAAGTATGGTAATGTTTCACTCACAGTACTGACGCCTGTCACGCCTATTCAGGACGAAAAAATAGAAAATATAGTCGAGGATGAAGTTAGAATTTAAGTGTTATTTGGCGATCGAAATTCAATTGAAAAAGGATAATAGCTAAGGGATTCGTTCGTATGTGTGAGTTGCTTTACCTTACAGTGAATATTTTTTCTTTATTTAAGAAAAAAGAAGGAATATTAACGTAAATTGACGAATAACAATTATGTACTTTTTACCTAAATAACTAATAAATAAATCTAAAGGATTAAATATTATACTATAAGAAGAACGATTTATAATAATGATAAATTCGATGATATTTTTCTGCTTTTTTAAATTATGAGCTAAAATAAGTATTGAAATTATGATTTGCAACCAATTCATATCAAGCTGGATCAGAAAATGAACCTAAAAAGTATTTAGTTATATTTAGAAGTGGAGGGAATTTAGTGCTTAAATCATTAAAACGATTGGAAGATTTACTAACAGATGCTGCCAAGAATGTTCCAGAAAAAGTAGGGCTAAGTGTAAGTAAAAATGAAATGACATACCGTGAGTGGTTTCAATCTTGTGAAACTTTTTCGATTTATCTAAATAGTTTAGGAATTAAGAATGGAAAGATTGTTGGGATATATTTATATAATTCATTCGAATATGTGATAACATATTTCAGTATTTTGAAAACGGGATCTATTGTAGCACCTTTTTCTCCCAGAATAAAAAATCATGAGTTACTTAATGAATTAATGAATATGGGGATATCTTACTTAATTATTGACAAAGTCACCTCTAAATTAATTGATAAAGATGAGTTTTCTAAGAATGGTATTGATATAATATATTTCGATCTTTATGGGAATTTTGATTATTTTAAACAAAATTCTAATCCCACATCAATAATGTTAGGGGAAGAAGTGGCGTGTTTGATGTCATCTTCTGGTACGAGTAGTGGTAAACCAAAACGTGTGGTCTTAAGTCATAAAGGAATTATTGCAAATGTATTGGGTCACATAAAACATACTGAGCTTGAATATGGTAATGAAATTTTTCTAAACTGTTTACCATTATATTTCTCTTATTCTCAAAATACACAGTTAATAGCAAATATAATGTTGTGCGGAAGACTACATATTATGCCTGAATTGATTTTCTCCAATAGAATCATTGATGAGATTAAGCGGTTTCAGCCTACACAATTTAATGCTACACCAACCTTAATGCGACAGATTTGCAATTATAAAGATTCTTCTGTAACTTTGCCCGGATTAAAGAAGATATTTTTTGGGGGGGAACGGGCTGACCAAAAATTAAAGAAAACCATTTATGAAAAATTTCCCGGAGTAGAGATTATTCATACTTATGGTTTGAGTGAAGCTGGACCACGGGTTTCTTCTCTGAGAGGAAAAGATTATTTAAGAAAGATTGATTCTGTAGGATCTTTGTTGTCAGATGTTAAGGTACTGATTATTAATGAAAAAGATGAAATATTAAAAAATGGGGAGATTGGAGAAGTACTAATTAATAGTCCTTCTCTGATGTTAGGATATTATAATATGCCTGAATTAACTCATAAAACAATGAATGAAGGTTGGCTGAAAAGTGGAGATTTGGGGTATATGGATGACGAAGGATTTCTTTATATTGTGGGACGTAAGAAAAATATTATTATTAGTGGAGGTCAGAATATTTATCCTGAAGAGATTGAACAGTGTTTACTGTCCCACCAGGGAATAGAGCAGACACTTGTTGTTCCTGAATTAACTGAAGATTCTGGTGAAATTGTAAAAGCTCTTATAGTTTTAAAGGATCACTCTTTAACAGAAACAGATATTAAGAAATATTGTTTAAAAGAATTGTCCGATTATAAAGTACCGAAAAAGATAGAAATAGTTGAAGATTTTAAACAAAACTTCAACGGAAAGATTCAAAGGTTTTTATATACTGAGGGGATACTATGATCGAAAAAATAATAGAGCAAAACTACAATTTGAAGGTTAAAGAAGTTAGACGATTGGGAGAAGCCTTTTTTGAAAAGAACCATATTATCATGGATGATCAAGGGTGTAAGTACTTTCTTAAGAAGTGTCCATCTACATTTCGAGTTGAACATATTAGGTTTGAAATTAGTTTAATGCGGCATCTAAATGAGAAAAACAGTAAAGTACCTAGGCTTTATTGCAATATATTTGGAGAATATTTTTTTGAACACAAAAATAATAAATATATGGTTTACAAATATCAGGAAGGTAATCATGAAGTTGAAGATCATTCCGATACATTCCAACAACTAGGGAAAGAACTTGCTTTAATTCATCAGAGCTTACAGTCCTTAACGGTTACTGATATAGGTCTAGAAAATTGTTATTATTTAAGTATTTTCGAAGAAGAGATTATTTCAAAGACATTACATGAGTTTTACCTGCTGATCGAAAAGCAGCAAGTGAAATCTAATTTTGAGAGTTTATTTGTGAATAGTTTTAAAGAATTGTTAAATATTTTGGAGACCTTTAGGGAAAAGGGTTATCAACCTAACATATACATTCATGGTGATCTTCATTGTAAGAATATTATGTTTAAAGATAAGCAAGTAAATGGGTTTATTGATTTTAGTAATGCAAATTATAGCATTATTTATGAAGATATTATTAACATAACATATGATTTGTCTCAAAGATACTATAATCAATTGTTTAATAAAAAAATCTATGACCAGATCATTCAGGGATATATCGAAAATGGTTCTGAGGTATTTGATCTTGACCTATCCAATTTACACCTAATTTTTCAAATGAGTAAACTGAGAGATTTAGTTACTATTATATCAAAATGGAAAATAATCAAAAGAATTTTTAATAACCAAAACTATTGCTATCAATTACTCTCAAATATTCTTAGTTAAAAAAATATCAGGAGGCATATAAAAAAATGTATTTTTTTCGCCAGATTCAAATTTCATTAAAAAAAGAATTTGCTTATGTTTTTGATGCTGTAAGTGGGGTGATAGGAGCTTTTTTAATGGTCATAGCAATAAATAGTCTGTGGTCTGCTCTGTATGCTCATAATCAAGTTGTTGATGGTACTACCCTTAAAGAAATGATGAAATATGCGACTTTAAGTTCGATTTTTACTTCTTCATATTATACACAGATCGTTTGGGAAATTCAGAGACATATAAAAAGTGGATCTGTGACAACTATACTGCAGAAACCTGTTGAATTTCCATATTATATGTTTTCTGACTGTACAGGTATATTTATATCAAAACTAATTAAGATTGGTATTCCTGTGTTATTTATTAGTAAAATTATTTTTAATATTCAATTAAATTTAAATATTGTAGATTGGTTACTTTTCTTACTCAGTTTTACTTTAGGATTTATCCTGATTTTTCTTCTTGATTTTTTCACTGGTATGATGGCTTTTATCTTTGTTGAATCTTGGGGATTTGAGTGGATCAAATTTAGTTTGATAACCTTTGCTTCTGGTAGTATTGTTCCTCTCTGGTTTATGCCAGAAAAATTACGCGCTTTTCTGAATGTGTTACCATTTAAAGGAATATATGATATTCCACTCAGATTTGCACTAGGAAAAGTCAATATAGTTCAGGATCTTAGTTTTCAATTGATTTGGATTGCTGTGATATCTACTATAGTATTGTTAATTTATTATCGTTTTCAAAACAAACTAATAGTAAATGGAGGTTAAATAATGAAACTTTATTTCCAATTACAACTAGCAAATCTTAAATCAAGAACAATGTATCCGGTAAACTTTTTTATTGGGATACTTTCGATATTTCTGGTGGGAGCTATTCCAATTTTAAATGCATGGATTATTGTTGAAAAGTTTGACAATATTAGTGGATGGAGTTTTGGAGAATTGATCTTATTAATATCTATCTGGAGGGTTTCTTTTGGTCTGTTTTCCATGTTTTTTGGACAGGTTTGGAATATAGATAATATTATTCGTTTGGGTAATCTGGATCGATATTTAATTAGACCTGCCAGTACTCTTTTACAATTATTTGCCAGTAACCTTGGGATTTCTGGATTTGGTGATTTGCTCGCAGGGATTTGCGGATTTGTCATTTTTGGTTTGAGTAATTATTTAAGTTTATCAGATTGGATTATTATAACCATGGCCAGTATCTGTGGAACTTTTATAATGGTATCGATTTTTTTAATCGTTGCAACTTTTGCATTTTGGGTGTTAAAAGTTAATTCTTTAAGAAGTATTATCAGTAAATTTAATCATTTGTTTTACCCATATCCACTAAGCATTTACAATGTAGCAATTCAAATTTTATTAACTTTTATTATTCCATTTGCTTTTGTTAACTTCTATCCAGCACAAATCTTTATTGATCATAAAGAAAATCTATTATTTTCTTTTGGTAATAGTATCATTTATCTTTCACCGGTAGTATGTATTCTGTTCTTTAGTATAGCAGTTTTATTTTGGAACTTTGGTTTGAAGTATTATACCAGTACAGGAAGTTGATTTTTGACTTCGATAAAAAAAGATATGATTCAAAAGGAGGAGTTTTAAATGAAAGAAACTTTTTTTGAAATAGTTGAAGAATTGAGTTTTGACTTCGGAAGAGATGAAAACGAATTATTACAAAACTTAGGATTTGATTCTATTAAGATTTTAGAAATGATTGTTTTGTTGGAAGAAAGATTAGACATTGCTTTTGAGGATGATGAGTTAATTCCAGAGAACTTTATTCAAGTCAAAGATCTTTTAGGTCTAATTATCTGCAAAAAAGGAGCGTAAAAAATGTTAGCTAGTGTTGTTATTCCAACTTTTAATCAGAGTGAATCTCTTAGATTTGTCTTAGAAGGTTTTTGTCAACAGACATATAAAAACTTTGAAGTAATTGTAGTTGATGATGGTAGTTCAGAAGATATTTGCAGTGTAGTTGAAATGTTTCAAAAAAATTTTGATATTAGATTGGTTCAATTGGAAAAAAACAGTGGACGTTCTGTTGCACGTAATACAGGTATAGCCGAAGCTAAAGGAAAATTGATCATTTTTAACGATAGTGATCGGATTCCATGCAATGAATTTGTACAAAGACATCTTGAATATCATGAAGGATACTCTAATTTAGTTTGCATTGGTGAAATTCGTGAACTGTATTTTTCTGATTTAAAAAGAGTGAAAGAATTACTCTTAAATGAAATTAACCAAAACTTTAAAAAATATAAAAGATTATCTAGAAAGCCTGGTTTTGTAAAAGTGATTGACCATCTTTATGTGAACGGTAAAAATCAATCAAGCATTCCATGGATAAGTTTTTTAGTAGGCAATCTGTCTATTAGAAAAGAGTGGATAATGACGGAGCTTTTTGATTCTAATTTCATAAAATGGGGATTTGAGCATATGGAATTAGGATACCGCTTATATAAAAAGGGATTACAGTATGGCTACAATAATGAAGCTGCAAATTATCATTTAGCTCATTCAAGAAGTGAATCTTATGAAGAATTGATAAGAGAAAGTCACGCATACTTCTATGAAAAACACTCAAAAAAGGAAGTAGAAAAACTTTTAGATTTCTTATTTGGAGAGATTACCCTTAAGGAATTTGATGAGATTGTAGCTGGTGAATCAAAAATAGATGAGGGAATCTATTATCCTACTATTAAAAAGAAAAAAATAATTTAGGTGATGACTAATGCTAAAAGAACAATTTATTACTTTTCAACATGATGAAAAAGAGTATTATGGGGTCCTTCATTTGACCAATCATGAGATAAGTCCTTTAATTGTAATGATTCATGGATTTTGTGGAGATCGAATAGATACACGAAGAATCTTTGTTCGTTTTGCTCGTCAACTGGTAAAAGAAGGATTTCATGTATTGCGGGTTGATTTACCGGGATCTGGTCTTAGTGAGGGTACCTTTAGTGATGTAGTTTTATCAAAAGAAGTTGAACAGGTAAAGGCTATTCTTCAAAATCAATTTATTAATCAGATTAGTTCTTCCTTTGGTCTGATTGGTTTTAGTGAAGGGGCAAAGATCGCTCTTAAGGTTAAAAATCAATTTGATAGGATACATTCTGTATGTTTGTGGAGTCCTATACTCTGTGCTGAACCAGAAGCAGCAGAGCGGATGCCTTTTAAAGTTAGATTTTTTCGTCATGGAAAGACAAAAAAATTGGTTTTACCAACAGATTTTGGACTGTGGATATCAATAGATTTTGTTAAAGATTATAAGGAATTTGTTGTAGAAGAAGAGTTGCAGAGAAGTCAGGGAGGAGAAGACTTAATAGCCTTTTTTGGAGAGATGGACTTACTTACTACAAATAGTCGGGAAGTAGCTAAGGATTTAAATATTGTACATCAAATAATCCCAAGTGGTGACCATCTTTTTACCTCTGTAATTACTGAGAAAAGTCTATTGGATAAAACATTAGATTGGTTTAAGAAGAGAATGTTGAGGGGATGCAAATGAAAATTGAACAACGTCAGTTAGTATTAGATAGTGGGCATATATTATATGGATTTGAAAAGATATCTAATAACTCCAGAGCAATGTTAATATTTCTTCCCGGATTTTGTCAAACCAAAACAGGGTCATATTTTATGTTTATGGAACTCCTAAAAAACTATAAGACTTTAAATGGAATTTCCTTTGATTACCGTGGTCATGGTGAAAGTACAGGTGATTTAGTGGATGTGAAATATACCACTTTATTAGAAGATGGAAAGCATATTATAGAGTATGCTTTTGAAAAAAAATTAAAAAATAAGATTTTTTTAGTTGGTAGTGGTATTGGTGGATCTATTGCTCTAGAATTAGCAGAGAATTCAAATATTGATGGGGTTATTTTAATTGGACCTTATTTGAAGTATAAAGATGAACTTAAGGATTTTGTTGATCAGGATACGTATATTCAGTTTAAAAAGGATAATGTAATAGATACTAATGATTTAGGGAATTGGGATGAAAGTATTAATCTTAACGAATATTTCCTTCAATTGGGACAACACGCAAATAGGGTTCGAGGTCAACTGATTTCTTATGACTTTTTTGAAAGTTTGAATCAGATAAAAAGTCTGAAAGTGTTACAAAGACTTCAAAAACCTGTTAAAATCTTCGTTGGAGATTATATTCCTGAATTTTTGTCGCTAAGTGATGAGCGAATTGAACAGATTGAAGGGGCTGATTTGTTATTTTCCCATCCTCAGTGGAGAGATTATATTTATCAATCTATCAATAAATGGGTAGATAATGCAATATAGCATAAAAAATAATTATTTTTTATAATTTATACTTTATAAATTCAGGTCAGACTGGGGGAGCTATTAAATGTATTTTTTGTTGCTAATCTATATACTTACCCTTTTTATGATATTAAAGGATGCAACAATTTTAAACTATGGTATGGTGAAATCTTTAAGGTGGAGCCGTTTAAAACAGAAAGAAAAAAAGGAATTTGTCTCTGAGAGTAATTTGGAAAATTTACCGAGATTATTCTTGTTTATGTCTGTATTGAGAGAACAAGCGGTTTTGGAAGAGACGATTAATTATTTACTCCAAATGAAATACCCACTTGAAAAAATTAAGATCTTTATTATTACTTCAGAAAGAGAAATAAGCGAAGCAAAAGCGAATGAAGTGACAACTATAGAGATTGCTGATAATATCACAAAAAATGTTAATGAGGAGTTTGGGATAGAACTAATTGAACGTATTCATTTTCCCAGAGTAGATGGACATAAAGCTGATCAAGTAAACTATGCTTTTCAAAGAGTGTATGAAAAGTATAGGGATATTGCTGATGAATGTTATCTTACCATGTATGATGCAGATTCTCGTCCAGATTTTAATTCTTTATTATACATTGGAAAGGTTGCTGCTAAGTACTATGAAGAAAAGAACTATTATCCTCCAGTTCTTCAACAACCCGCGATATATCTTGCTAATTTTAATAAAGTAAATACATATATGCAGATTGAAGGAATAGCGGAGACAAGATGGGCTTTTGGCTATGAAATATACAATATGATGACTCAATTAAAAAGAAAAAACCCTATACTAAAACGTTTAGTCTATTGTGTAGGTCATGGAGTTATTATCAGGTTGAGTCAGTTAAAATCCATTGGTGGATTTCCTTGTCCCAATGAAGATGTTCCATTAGGAAATCGTCTGTCCATGATTGGTGTCCCAATTACACCTATTCCTATTTTTGATTATTCTGAAGTGGCATGGTCAGTTTCCTCTTTGATCAAACAATCTGCAGTATGGTTTGGTGGTGGATATCAATTTTTTAAGGATGTTGCATTTATTATTAAACGGAAAGATCGTCTTAAAGGCATAAGTTTCTTAACTTTAGTATTGCATGGAATTTATGTGATCTTGACATGGTTTCACTATATATTTCATTTTCTGTCCTTAATTATTCTGAGTGTTTTTTATCAATTACCAGAAATAGCCTTTATATCTATAACATCAGTTTATTTAGATTATGGGCTTGGGACTGTTATTGTTTTGTCTCATGTAAAGGAAATGGCAGAATGGATCAACAATCAACCTATTCAATTATCTTTTTTTAGAAAGGTATACTTTATTTTAATCAGTCCATTACGGGGATTGGTCAGAGGGTTAGGTCCATTGGTCTATTTTAAAAATAAGCTAGTTTCTAAAATTTTTAAAGGACAATTCATATATTCAAAAACTGAACGTCCAACTTAAAGGGAGGTGCTAAAGTTGATAACAGGGAACAACATTAACCAAATATATGAAGAACTATTAATAAGAACGCTCGATGAAGGAGTCGAAGTTAGTCCACGTAATTTTTCTACAAAGGAATTGCACCCATTTTTAATATGCCTGGAAAATGCACAGATAAGTATGCTTACTTTCAAGGAGAGATATTTGAATATAGGTTTTCAGTGTGCAGAGGCGTTATGGATTCTCTCTGGTTCTGATGAACAGTGGATATATACATTTAATGAGAACCTAAAAAATTATACCAATGATGGAATTTTAATGGGGGCATATGGTCCCAGAATTCGAAATTGGTATGGGAAGGATCAATTGAGGTTAGCATTAGATAGAATAAAGAAAGATGAGGACACACGCAGGGCAACCATAACTATATTCGATTCTGCAAAAGATTATAAAGATCATAGGGATATTCCCTGTACAAATATGTTTCGCTTTTCCGTAAGAGAAGGCAAATTAGATATGATTACTATAATGAGATCACAGGATTTGTGGTTAGGGTTCCCTTATGACATTTTCACGTTTACATTACTTCATGAGTTGATGGCGGGTTTCTTAAATATACAATCTGGTAAGTATTTTCATTTTGTAGACTCCCTTCATATTTATGAAAGAGAATTTGAAAAAGTTAAATGTTTATTAGAGAACAATGATAAAATTCAATCATTTTCAAATTCTCCGAGATTAAAAACCATTAATGAACTGGATGAACTTTTAGATTATATAAAAACACATGCTGTTAAAAATTCGAATTTTGAGGAATTAGATAAAATTGAACATACGTGGTGGAGAGATTTTGCTCTTTGTATTTTAAGTTACAAACTTTGGAAAACAGTTTCGAAAGAAGATGCTCTTTATATTGCTAATTCACTCCATGACCCGGGTTTTAAGGCTAATATGAACAAGTGGTATAATTATCTGGTAGAAAGGGGAAGTAAAGCAGATGGAATGTATTCAAGTTAAAAATTTAGTGAAAGAATATAAATATAGCGATTCTAAAAATAAACTATGGACAAAATTATTATTTAAAGGAAATAAGGTTAAATGTGCTGTAAATGATATTTCATTTACTATCAAAAAAGGAGAAGTTGTTGGGTATATAGGGCCAAACGGCGCTGGTAAATCTACAACGCTTAAGATTTTAACGGGTATTATGGTTCCAACATCTGGAACAATTACTGTAAATGATATTATCCCTTATAAAAAGAGAAAGCAATTTGTTAAAAACATTGGAGTTGTTTTTGGACAGAGGACACAATTATGGTGGGACTTGCCCTTAATCGATTCCTTTAAGTTGCTGAAATCTATTTATAAAATTCCAAATAAAATATTTGAAAATAATTTGAAATTTTATGTTGGTTTGTTGAAGATGGATGATTTCATGAATCAGCCAGTGCGAAGATTAAGTCTTGGTCAGCGAATGAAAGCAGATATTGTAGCATCTTTAATACATGATCCTGAAATTCTATTTTTAGATGAACCAACTATAGGATTAGATATCATTTCAAAGGAGAATATTATTAACTTTTTAAAAGAGTTAAATGTGAAAAAGGGAATTACAATTATTCTTACAAGTCATAATCTTGAAGATATCGAATTATTATGTAAGAGATTAATTATGATTGATAAAGGAAAAAAAATATTTGATGGTAATCTTAGAGAATTAAAGAAATCATTACCTGATAACAAAATTTTAAAAATTGAGTTGGCAAATGATGAAAAAATTCGCCTGACTGATTTAAATGTAAATGTGGTTGAAAAAGGAGACCGTAGTTATTGGATTTACTATAATCCAAATAATATAAATTCATCAGACTTAATTAATTTAGTTAGCACAAACAATAATATTAAGGATTTAACATTGGAAGAGATAGATATCAATACTGTCGTAAAGCATTTCTTACAACAAAGTTAGGGTATATTTGATTTCGAGAATGAGGTTAAAATCTTCATTCTCGAATTCCTTTAAGAAGGGAAGGATTTTAGCATGAAAGAGAATTACACGATTATTAATTTAGATGATTATTTTAACGCTGATGGAATCAGTTATGATTCCAATCCTGGCAATGGGCATTTTGGTATATCCAGTTTTCCTGCAGAGTTATTACCCGAATCTGGGACAATTATTAAGATCCATGATGTGCCTTTTCTCTTCCCTTTAAAAGAAGATGATTATAATAACAATATAGAATGTAACAATCAGAAAATTACTATACATGAAGGTTATTATTCAGTAATACATTTCTTGGGAAGTTGTGATAACGGTAGTTTCCGAGAGAGGATTGAAGTGGTTTATGAAGATCAAAAAGAGGTAATCAGAGTAGGATTTAGTGATTGGTGTTCATCAAAGCCACTTTATGGTGAAAGTATTGCGTTTTATTGTGACCATTGTCATACAAAGAAAGGTGATAACTTCAACAATGCATTTGCAATGTGGTTTCAGTCTGTTGAACTTGATGATAAAAGGATTATAAAAGAAATTATCTTACCCAATAATCCATGTTTCCACATCTTCGCTATTACTCTAAGCAAAGGATAAGAGAAAATTAAGTATTTTTTCGAATTAAAAATATCTTGGTACGATTGATTAAGATTTTCATAAATAACGGGGGGTAAAGATGAATATAAATATGGTTTTAGGGTGGCAAGCTAGTTCTTTACTTCTTCATGCTATCAAGTCAGTTGGAGAGAAATATGATGTACTTTTCAATATTATATCTAAATCAGATCATCAAGAGTTGAAACCTCATATGGCAGATGCAGAGATTTATGGTTCATGGGGACGCCAGGCTGATGCAGAGCTAATTGAGTATGGTGTCAATTTACGCTGGATTCAGTTGTTAACATCAGGAACTGAAAACTTTATTAAAAATATCAATGAAAACGATGGAATTTGCCTCACCAACGCAAAGGGAATTCATGTTGTTTCGATGGCTGAACATATTATGGCACTGCTATTGGCTGTAAATAGAAGGATTTTTTCAATTTATGACAATCAAAAGAAACAACTTTGGAGGACTATTCCTGCCCATGAACTTCATCAAAAAACAGTGGTGATCTGGGGATTTGGCAGTGTAGGTATTGAAGTAGCTAAACGGTTGAAACCCTTTGGAAGTAGGGTGATTGGTATAAAAAAAAGCCTCACACAAAATGAATATGTAGACAAATTGTATCTTCCTGATGAGTGGCAGGCAGCAATTAGAGAGGCTGATGTGTTGATATCTTTGTTACCAGGTACACCTGATACAGAGTGTATAATCAATAAATCTGTTTTTGAATTACTACCTAGTCACGCTATTTTTATGAACTTTGGGCGGGGAATGGTTGTGGACGAAACTGATCTTATTGATGCATTAGATAAAAGGAAGATACGTAGAGCGATCCTTGATGTATTTAATCAAGAACCTCTCTCTTCAGATTCGTCATTATGGAAAGTAAAAAATCTAATCATTTCACCTCATATGGCTTCAATGTCTCCAAATTATATGGATAGATCTATAAATCTATTTTTAGAAAATCTAGAGCTTTACTTAAAAAAAGAAAAACTAAAAAATATAGTAAACATTAATAAAGGGTATTAGTAAAAGTAAATATTTAGAGATATACATAATAGAAAGGGGCAAAATATGGAGATAAAGACGATTTTGATTCCTGAAGTAGATTTTTCAAAATTGGCTTATTTACAATGTGAAAGCAGAATTCTTGAAACTTATTTTAAATTTTATGGCTATGGGCATATTGAAGAACTTGTGGGGAAAGAAATTTGCTTTTTTGAATATAGGTCACCAAGAACCAATAAAGTTGGTCGAAGATGCAGAAACTTTTTTGAAGAAATTGAAACAGACTATGGGGTAAAAGTTATTCAAAAAGAATACGATCAGGAAGATATAGCCTGGGAATATACATTAGAATTACTTAATGAGGGGATCCCAGTTACAGTCAGATGTGATTCATTCTACCTGCCGTTTAATAGTTTTAAGTATCAAAAAAGTCATTCATGGCACTATTTAATTATAAATGGTTATTCTGATAAAAATAATACGGTTACGATTTATGATGGTAACTTTAGACTATATAATAAAGAGATACCTTTAGAGATAATTAGGGATGCACGAAGATCAAAATGTAATGGATTTCCAGTAAAAAATGCTTCTATTGAGATTTATTTACCCCATCAAATTGAAGGATTATCTTTAGATATATTTATGGACAGTATGATGACTAATATTGAAAACGCGTTGAGTCCAAAACCTGAGAATATCTATAAAGATAATTCATATATATCTGCTGATTTTGTAAATTATGAGAACAAAATGATTGGAGTTAAGGGGATTCGCCAGTTGGCTGATCGGTTGGATACTTTTGTGGACATAGAAGATAAGTCAGAAAAAGTGTATAAGTTATTTTATAATTTTAGTGACTTAGTTGAACAAACACAATTGCATTCAGAATATATAAAGTTAATTGGAGAAAAATTCAATATTGGAGAGATTCAGAAGATGGTTGACGATTTAGATTATAACGTACAGAGTTGGCTGGTTGCGAGAAATATTTTTCTTAAAGGATTAATCAAATCACCAAATGACATGATTGAGCGGTGTAAAAAGAAACTTCGGGTCATTGCTGATTTAGAAGAAGAATACTTTTTAAAAATGCATAAAATTATTGAAATAATTAACAAGTAATCATTATGATAAAAGAAAAAAGGCTATTGGTCTGATTTCAGACAAGAGTCTTTTTTATTGTTACAAAGTATTAACAGAAGGATCTGTTCAAAGCGTAGGTGAAGGGAGTAGGTAATTGTGAGGAAGACAGAAATGAATATTGAAAAAATGAATAATTACTTGAATGATCTTTTTTCAAAAGCTAAAAATGCTTATAAAAAATTGATAGAATTAGGATATCCATGCCAACTAATTTTTGCAGATAAAAATTATATCAAGATTGCTGGAAAATATGAAATACAGCAGTATCCTATTCCAATATTAGAAGTTAAAAATATTGGGGATATAGGTTTTAATCTTGATTTGATTTTTTTGAGTTTTCCTTTTTAAAAAATGAATTTGAAAAGATAGACTTAGAATCATTAATTGATAAGTATAAAGAGTTAGAGATATATGGAGGAAAAAATTGTTTGTTAGATTTTTACTTTAAGGGTGATCAAATTGAAGAAATTAAAAATAGGATTAGACTATCATCTGAAGATACAGTAATGCTTGCTATTTATTTTGAATTAGATAAGGAAGATATTGTAGATGAATTTTTGATGGTATTGAAGTTATTGAAATTAGGTTAATATTAAAAAGCACGAAAGTGGAATCTAACAAATTTTGATCCATAAATTAAATACTTATTTCTAAGTAAAAAAAAGGAATAGTGGTTGTAGTTGAAGAAAATATATTTAGAACTTTTGTCTTAAAATAGTTAATTATGTCTTGACTGAAAAATAAGGTAGCCTGATTATGCTCGACCATGGGAAACTTATTGGTAAAGGGGGAATTAGGATGAGTATAGAGTAATCTTAGAGTGATAAGGAATCCATTTAGAGAAAATATAGAGGTTATTGATAAGGAGAAGAACTGGAAAAAGTTTATATTAGGCGGAAAGGTATGGATTTAGGTGAGAAGATTTTTTGAGGAATTGATTGGAAAACTCCACTAGCATATAGTCGGAATTTTGAATTGCGAAAGTGAAATTATAACTTTATAGATTTGTACTAGGTTGTATATTTTATTGTAATTCAAGATTACATACATTATAATTAAATTATAATCAAAAAGTGAGTCCGACAATATGGAGGAGTGATTATTTTGAGAAAACAATATACATCAACTTTAAAATCAGTACCATATTTTTATATAGAGTTTAAAACAGTAGCGAAGTTGAAATTGCAAGGCTTGACGGATTTGGAAATTAAAAATAATGCGGTAAAAGAAAATTTGTTTATGGTGAAAACTGACACGCGCAGACGTGAAATTATTGCAAGAATATTAGAGAGAATAGAACTTCTTGATGACTATCTAATAGATAAAGTTGTGAATGGAATTATAGAAACCAGCAAACAGATTGTTTTATATACTATATTGAAAACGGACTTATTATTCTTTGAATTTATGAATGAAGTTTTTAGAGAAAAAATGATACTTAATGAAAAATATATCGCAGATAAAGATTTCAGTATCTTTTTTACTATAAAGATGGAACAAAGTGAACAACTAGCCGAGTGGAAGGATTATACCTTTTACAAATTAAAGCAAGTTTACAAACGGATACTAAGAGAAGCCGGGTTAATAAAAAGAGAAAAGAAAGACTTGCTAATCATACCTCAGATTATTGAATCAGATGTTTATAATCATATTAAAAACAAGGGTGATGAGGTTTATCTTAGAGCAATGATTGGAGAGAGATAGATGAAAGACATATATAAAAGATTAGATGAGATATTACCAAAGATAACAGAAAAAAGTTTCAGAGAAAATAAAGGTCTTGGCAATGAGATAGGCTATTATATCTTCGATTACGAACCACAGTATGAAATTCTTGTTAGAGAGCATATTAAATTTTTAAAGAAGAAGGTCAATATTGCTGATTCTGAAATAAGAATCAAAGAATTTAACCTATACGACGTAATAATTAAAATTTTAGAAGATAAAGGATATCTCAATAAAGTTTTTGAAATGGAAGAGAAAAAGGGTAGTGAAAAGATATTAAAACCAATTAAGAATACTTTGAGACTGACTCAAGATAATAACTTGATTTTAGACTATATTAGAACAAATATTGAGAAAAAAGATATCGTCTTTATTACAGGTGTTGGTAAAGCATGGCCGATAATTCGCTCACATACTATACTTAATTCACTTCATGCAGTCGTTGACGATGTACCGCTTGTCATGTTTTTTCCAGGAACTTATGATGGACTTGAACTTCATTTGTTTGATGAATTAAAAGATGACAACTATTATAGAGCGTTTCGATTGGTGGATAAAAATTAAGGGGGTATGAAAACATGCAACTAAAAAAGATGTTTGTAAAGGATATTGAGAGAGATATTAAAGGTGTTATTAAAATTGGTCAGGAAGATGACAGAAATGTTTATCATGAACTTGACGAATATATTGTGACACGAGAACTTAGCCGCCACTTTGGTGATTTTTTTGAAAGTTATAGAAGAGGGAATAATGACTATACAGATAAAATGGGTGTATGGATTTCTGGTTTTTTTGGAAGTGGTAAGTCACACTTTTTGAAAATCCTTTCTTACTTGTTAGATAATAAAAATGTTCAAGGGAAACAAGCTGTAGAGTACTTTGATGGAAAAATCAAAGATCCTGCAATGCTTGCAGATATGATGAGAGCTGGAAAAATTAATACTGATGTTATTCTATTTAATATTGATTCAAAGTCAGATTCGGATTCTAAGAATAACAAGGATGCTATCGTTAAAGTATTCAATAAAGTGTTCGATGAAATGCAAGGCTTCTGTGGTTCTATTCCTTGGCTTGCTGACTTAGAAAGACAATTGGTTAAGGATGGTACATATGAAGGCTTTAAAGCCAAATTTAAAGAAGTTTCGGGTTCTTCGTGGGAAGAAGCAAGAGAAGACATATATTTTGAAGGAGATAGTGTTATAGAAGCTTTAGTTAGTACAACAAAAATGTCTGAGGAATCAGCCAGAGTATGGTATGAAAAAGCAGAAGACAATTATTCTCTTAGTATTGAAAAATTTGCAAAGAGAGTGAATGAATATATTGAATCTAAAGGAAATAATCATCATGTTGTATTTCTTGTAGATGAAATTGGTCAATATATAGGTGATAGTGTGCAACTTATGTTAAATCTTCAGACCGTGGTTGAAGACTTAGGAACATTTTGTGGTGGTCGTGCCTGGGTTATTGTTACATCCCAACAGGATATTGATTCAATTACTAAGGTTAAAGGAAATAATTTTTCTAAAATTCAAGGACGTTTCAATACAAGATTAAATTTATCAAGTGCTAATGTAGATGAAGTTATCAAGAAGCGTATTCTTGAGAAAAATCAAACAGCGGTAGATACTTTAAAGATGTTTTATGACGATAAAGAAGCTATATTAAAGAACTTGATAACTTTCTCATCAGATACAGCAGAGATGAAACGTTATAAATCAGTTGAAGATTTTGTAGAAGTTTATCCTTTCATTCCGTATCAGTTTAACTTACTACAATCTGTCTTTACGGGTATTCGTTTGCATGGAGCAAGTGGTAAGCATCTTTCGGAAGGGGAACGTTCCTTATTAAGTGCATTTCAGGAATCAGCAATTCAATTTGTCAATGAAGAAGTTGGTGTGATAGTCCCATTTAATGCTTTTTATAGAACTATTGAAGCCTTTCTTGATTCTAATATAAGAATGGTTATTTTGCATGCAGAAGATAATGATAATCTAGAAGCATTTGATGTGGAAGTACTTATAGTTTTATTTATGATTAAATACGTCAAAGAGCTGCCTTCTAATATTGAAAATATTGCAACTCTAATGGTCTCTCATATTGATGAAGATAAAATTAACCTTAAAAAGAAAATTGAAAATTCCCTTAAAAGACTATTAAAAGAGACGCTTATTCAAAAGAATGGTAACGAATATATTTTCTTAACTAATGAAGAGCAGGATGTGAATAAAGAAATTCAGGCTATCCCAATCGAAATGGGTGAAGTTATTCAAAAAATCAGTGAAGAAATATTTGATGGTATTTTTAGTGATATAAAAAAATACAGATATAGCTTAAGATATCATTTTGATTATAACAAGATTATTGATGATAGATTTTATTCAGGTCAAAAACACGATATTGGGCTAAAGATCATTACGCCATATTTTGATTCTGGTGAAGAACTTAATGACCAATCTCTTAAGCTGATGTCTTTTAGAGAGAATAATTTAATTCTTAAAATGCCTATGGATACTGCATATCTTGAAGAAATGAAAGATGTACTTCAAATACAAACTTATCTTACGAGAAAAGGCAGTTCAGGGATACCAGAAATTGAGGAAATTAAAGCGAGAAAGCAACGTGAGATCAATGAACGAAAAAGAAGAATTACAGACCTTCTTCATGAAAATCTTAAACATGCGGAGATCTATTCAAATTCTCAAAAGCTTGATATTAAACCAAAACTTCCAGTAGAACGTATAAATGTTGGCTTTAAATATATGATTGATAACCGATATAATAAACTGGCTTATATCAATACACCAGTTGATAGTATAAAGGATTTAGTTAATATTATTAATGCTGATAAGTCGCAACTTACCATAATAGACCGTGAACAGCCCAATGATCTTGCGGTAGCTGAAATTGATGGGTTTATAACAAGAAATACAGAGAGACACATTCCTACAACAATGAAATCCATAATGGATATTTACAGTAAAGCACCTTATGGATGGTTAGATATGGATATTGTGGGTATAGTTCTTCGGATTTTCACAGCTCAAGAGATTACTCTTGAAATGGCAAATGAATATTTAAAAATAAATGATCCTGATCTTATCAAATATTTAACTAAGCGAGATTATGTAGATAGAGTTCTTATTAAGAAAAGAACGAAGATTTCTCCAGTACTAATTAATAACGCTAAGGAAATTGCCAAAGAATTATTTAACTATACTGCCATGTCAGCAGATGAAGATGGTTTAATGACAAGATTTAAAGAATTTTCTGAGATAGAATTATCGACTATTAGAGAATTACTTGTCAACTATAAACATTTAAAATATCCAGGTTATCAAGTCATGAAAGTAGGACAAGGACTATTTACTGAGATTATAAAGATTAAAGATGTTAAAGTGTTTTTTGACATACTTAAAGATAAAAAGGATGATTATCTTGATTATGAAGAAGACGTCTATGATGTAAAAAAATTCTTTGATGGTGAGCAAGTAGAATATTTTAATAAAGCTCTAAAACAGCTTAATATCTACAGTAAGAATGAAAGTTATGTTTTAGACCAGGAAACAATTATGTTGATTAATTCTATCAAAAGTATTGTCGAGAATAAAAATCCATATAATCAAATTTCTAAATTACCTAACCTCATCGATGAGTTTATTTCAAAGTTTGTGGATCTTCTTGTAAAGGAATGTGAACCTATTAGAACTGTCATTGTAAATGATAAGAAAAAAGTTCTTGATGAAATAGAACAGTTTGATTTCAAAGATGAGCTAAAACCTGAATTTAAAAAACAATTTGAAGCTTTGTTAGATCGTTTAGATTCTGCGAATAACTTTTATGAAGCTATAGCCATGAAAGAAGAATCAGATCGTTTTAAACAAAGATGCTTTGAAAAAATTGAGCGAGTAAAACAAGAAAAAGCATTAGAAAAAGCTAGAGAAAAGCAACCAAAAGGAACGAAAGAACCTGAACCACCTGTTTATAGAACTAAAAAAATTAAACACGTTAGTGTTGCAAATATCCTTCATGGGGTAAAACTGATTGAAACAAAAGAAGATATAGAAGATTTTTTGAATCATATGAGAGAGGTATTAGAAAAGCAAATAGATGAAGATTCAAAGATTAAATTGATCTAACAGGGGGATAATTAGATGAATAAGTCAGCGATTAAGAAGTTTGCAGTAAACGCACGAAGAAAGCTTATTGAAGAAGATATTATTCAAAAGGCATATGATGTTGGAATAGAAGCACCTGACAAAATTCATGATATTGAAGAATTTGAAGGTGGCTTTAAAGTAAAAAATAGAGAGAATGCTAAAATATTTAAAGAATTTCAACTCAAACAAAGAAAAGAATTAGTTAAGCAAGTTGAAGAAAAGGGTCTTGACCAAGTAGTGGAAGAAGTAGCATATACCTGGTTTAATCGTTTTATTGCACTTCGTTTTATGGAGGTCAATGGATATTTACCTACAGGTGTTAGAGTTTTGTCATCAATAAAGCCCGGTAAGATTGAACCTGATATTATAAATGAAGCACTTAACATTGATCTAGATGTTGATAGAGAAGTTATTTATAGACTACAGGATAATCCTGATACCGAAGAACTTTTTAAGTATTTGCTCGTTAAACAATGTAATAAACTTAATGAAATTTTACCTAAGATGTTTGAGAAAATAGAAGATTTTACAGAATTATTATTACCAGATTACCTTTTAACAGAAGGTTCAGTTATAAGAGAATTAGTTGAATTAATTGATGAATATGATTGGAAAATTGAATTAAGTGAAGATGAATTAAAAGAAGAAGCCAATGAAGGTGAACATGGTATAGAGATAGTGGGCTGGCTCTATCAATATTATATTTCTGAAAAGAAAGATGAAGTATTTGCTGGACTAAAGAAGAATAAGAAGATAACAAAAGAGAATATTCCTGCAGCTACTCAACTATTTACACCGAAGTGGATAGTAAAATATATGGTTGAAAATTCATTAGGTAGGTTATGGCAAGAATCTCATCCAGATGAAGAATTGAAATCAAACTGGAAATACTATATTGAAGAAGCTGAACAGGAGCCAAAAGTCAGAGCAAAACTTGATGAACTAATTAATAAAAATCTAAATCCAGAAGAAATTACTTTCTTAGATCCTGCTATGGGTAGTGGACATATATTGGTTTATGCCTTTGATGTTCTTTATGATATTTATTTGAAAGCTGGATATTCTGAAAGAGAAATACCAAGATTGATTTTAGAAAAGAATATTTATGGATTAGATATAGATGATAGGGCAGGTCAATTAGCATATTTTGCTTTAATGATGAAGGCGAGAAGTAAGAGCAGAAGGATATTCAGAAATCCTGTTAACGTTAATGTTTGCTCTATTCAAGAGAGTAATGGTATTTCGAAAGAAGTGATTGACTTTTTAGTAAATCCTAAAGAAACTGAAATAGAAAAATTAGTTTCTAGAGAAGATATTGAATACTTAATAGACACATTTAAAGATGCAAAAGAATATGGTTCGATTCTTGAAGTTAAACATATTGATTTTAAAACGATAGAAAAAAGAATAGATCAGATTCAAGATATTTTATCTTTAGATTTATTTGAAATGCAGTATCGAAGAACTATACTACAAAAATTTGTACCAATTCTTGAGCAGGCAAAGATACTTAGTAGGAAGTTTGATACTGTAGTTACTAATCCTCCTTATATAGGAAGAAAAGGAATGAATCCCAAACTTGTAAAATATGTAAATGAGAATTATAAGGATTCAAAAAGTGACTTATTTGCTGTATTTATGGATTCTTGCCTTAGAAATACTAAGAAAAATGGACTTGATTCAATGATAAACCAACATTCGTGGATGTTTTTATCTAGTTATGAAAAGCTTAGAGAAAAACTTATTTTAAATACAGAGATACAATCAATGATTCATTTGGGACCAAGAGCTTTTGAGGAAATAGGAGGAGAAGTTGTTCAGTCTACTACTTTTGTAATTAGAAATAGTAGTATTAATAATTATGAAGGACAGTTTATTAGAGTTGTGGATGATAATACAGCTAGTGGAAAAGAAGTAAAAACACTTGAAGCAATTAAAAATTCTGATGTAGATTATAGATATATTACATCAACTAAAGATTTTTCAATGATACCAGGAAGTCCTATTGCTTATTGGGTTAGTGACAAAGTAAGAAATATATATTTAAATGATTCTCTTCTTGATGAGATTGCAAAACCAAGACAAGGTATGGCAACAATGGATAATAATCTATTTCTAAGGATGTGGTATGAAGCATCAATAAAAAATCTTGGTTTTCAATATGAAAATTCGGAAGATGCGTTAAAAAGTGAATTAAAATGGTTTCCTTACAATAAAGGAGGGGAATACAGAAAGTGGTTTGGTAATAGCCAGTACGTTGTTAATTGGCAACGTGATGGTGTGGAATTAAAACAAATTGCACAAGAAATATACGGAAGTTATTCAAAACGAATATACAATACACAGTTCTTTTTTAAACCATCTATAAGTTGGTCTAAAATTACAAGTAGCAAATTTTCTGTTAGATATATTCCTCAAGGATATTTATTCGATGTTGCTGGTTGCGCGATTTATGATTTGGGGGAAAATGAGAAATATATTTTAGGATTATTAAACTCTAAACTTAATAAAGTATTAGTTTCTGCATTAAGCCCTACATTGAATTATGAGGTTGGTACAATAAAGAAAATCCCAATCATTATTAACTCAAGCATGATGTCTCAGATAAATGAATTAGTTAAGTATACTATTGATATAGCAAAAATAGATTGGGATTCTTTTGAAACTTCATGGGATTTTAAGGTTCATCCTTTTTTAAAACATTTAGATTTAGGTTCAAATATTAAACTAAGCAATGTGTTTAATATTTGGGAAACTGAGACAGAGGAAGCGTTTAATCAATTAAAATCGAACGAAGAAGAACTTAATCGTATATTCATAGATATTTATGGACTTCAAACCGAACTAACACCAGAAGTAGATGATAAAGACATCACAATCAGAAAAGCTGACAGAGAAAGAGATATAAAATCATTTCTCTCATATGCAGTAGGTTGTATGTTAGGACGATACTCTCTAGATGAAAAAGAATTAATTTATGCAGGTGGAGAGTTTAATATCAATAGATACTCAAAGTTCATTCCAACTGGAAGTAATGTTATTCCAATTGTTGATGATGAATATTTTGAAGAAGATATCACAAATAGATTTATTGAATTTGTAAAAATAACATTTGGTGAAGAAACTCTTTCAGAGAATCTGGAGTATATAGCAGACACTCTTGGGATGAAATCTGGAGAAATGCCTAAAGATACTATTCGTAGATATTTCATAAAAGATTTCTACAATGACCATGTTAAAACGTATAAAAAACGACCAATTTACTGGTTATTTGACTCAACATCTCATAATGAAAAAGGTAAAATAAAAAGCAAAGAAAATGGATTTAAGGCTCTTATCTACATGCATAGATATGATGAATCTACAGTAGCAAGAGTTAGAACAGATTATCTTCATACGCTTCAAAAGAAATATGATGCTGAGATGAAGCGTTTAGAACTTATCTTAGAAAGTGATGTACCTCAAAGAGAAAAAATTGTTGCTACTAAGAAACTTGAAAAGCTTAGAAAACAACAAAGAGAGTGTATGGAATATGATCAAGTTATTGCCCACATCGCGAACCAAAGAATTTCTATTGATCTTGATGATGGAGTGAAGGTAAATTATATGAAATTCCAAGATGTTGAGATTCCTCAAGGTGAAGGTAAAAAGCCATTAACGGCTAACTTACTTTCAAAGATTAAGCTTTAACAACAATTTTGGAAGGCATAAATGTCCCCCATCTTCATAAATGGGGAAGAGCCTTACAATAATTTCAAAACTTCAGTGAGAGTTCAAATCTCCTTCTGAAAGTTGTTAAACTTAAGAAATAATAACTTCGTTATTAATTCGACTTTAATGGTGGTGTAAAGATATGAATTTAGATGAAATAAAAAAAGTATTAAACAAACAGCTGAATCAAGACTTATCTGATGGCAAGAAGAGAAATCTTGTATTTTGGTATGATGAAGACTCAGAATTTGTTGAAGATATAGATAAGATTGAGCTTGAAAATGCAAAATTACTGAAATTAAGTGGCAACAATGCTTTTAAAATAAAATATCATTTAGAAAAGTTAGATACTGATTCAAACTATTTAATTTACTCAAGTGGACCAAAACCTTTTCCAAGAGATAATTGGCTTTTGGATATAGTAAAATACAGTACTGAATTCTCAACAGATAAAACTACAGTAATTATGCGTGATTTAGGTGTTAGAGCTGTGGAGTTAAAAGATGTGTTTAAGAAATACTTAAAATTCTTTAATGCTAAGGATAGATATAATAAGTTTTCTTCTTATGGGATTACAGAATATAACTCAAATAGGGTTCATATTGGTATCTTATCAGCTTTATGCAAACTTAACTATCCAAGTTTAGAAGACGTTGTTAAAACCGTTATTCTAGGAGAAGTTGAAGATGAAAATAAACATCTTGAATCAATTGAAAAATACGGTGATAAAAAAGTTTTGTGGAAATTGATACGTGAACGATATGGCTACCATTTTGAAGAAGATTCTATAGAAAAACTGCTCATTCTGTTAATGGTAGCTCATGTTGAATCAGAATTAAATATTAAGGAGTTTCCTTCTACTTGGCAAAGTGCTTTACCTGTTAAAGAAAAGAAAGCAGAAGCAATCGTATTTCTTAATCATTTTATGAATCACGAAGTTGATGGTAAGATTTATGATGATTTGGCAGACAGAATTGAAAAAGTCTTAAAAGTAGATGAGTATATTACTAAATGGCCTATTGATGATTATTTATACTGTGATACTTTTAGAGTTTTTGATGAAGTTATCATTCAAAATATTATTAGTCGTCTTATAGACGGAACTGGCGAATTTGAAAATTATTTGAATATTATTAGTCAAAGAAGGACAGGTCACTGGTATAAAAAGTACAAAGCTGAATATTCTGCTCTTATGCATGCTATAGAGCTACTAAAACTTGAATCTCAATTTGAGGGTAATATTCCTCAAAAAGTTTCAATAGAGATGCTGGATCAATATTCAAAAGAATACTATTTATTTGACTATCATTATCGTAAATTCTGTTTAGCTTATCAGGAAATTGATAGTGAAACCTTTATTAAACTGAGTGAAAAAGTAGAGAACACCTATGTATATTGGTTTTTAAATGAGTTATCTAATAAATGGTCTATGTCAGTTGAGGATGCCTTTGCACATGAGTATAGGATTCAAGGTATTAATCAGCAGAAAAATTTTTATACGAATGTTATTAAAAAACATGTTGAAAATAATGATAGGGTGTTTGTTATTATATCTGATGCACTCAGATATGAAGCAGCTAAAGAGCTTATGGACATTCTAAATACCGAAAGACGTGGACAAGTAGAAATAGAATATATGCAAGGTGTAGTACCTTCTTATACAAAGTTGGGTATGGCAAGTTTATTACCTTATAAATCCATAGAGTATAATAATAAAGGAGATTTTGTTTTAGATGGTATATCTACGATGGGTACAGAAAATCGTGGAAAAATTTTAAAGACTGTATGTGAAGACAGTATTGCGATTACCTATGATACATTAAAAGATATGAAACGAGCGGAATTTAGAGAGATTCTTGGTGGAAAAAAACTTGTTTACATTTATCATAATCGTATTGATAACATGGGTCATAATAATGAATCAGATGTCTTTGAATATGTAGAAAAAACCATTTTGGATATCAAAGGTTTAATAAGTGCCCTTGTCAATAATTTGAGTGCTATTAATATTTATGTAACATCAGACCATGGTTTTATCTATCAAAGAACTGGGTTAAATGAAAGTGATAAGCTTAGCAAAGGTGATATAGATTCTATCGAAGAAGGTAGAAGATTTATTTTAACAACTGAAAGCAAAAAGAAGGAAAGTACCTTATCTATTCCAATGACCTATATTTTAAATAATACAGAATTAAAAGCAGTAGTACCAAGGGGAAATAATAGATTTAAAATCAAAGGTGATGGTTCTAAATTTGCTCATGAAGGAATTGCACTACAAGAGATTGTTATACCACTAGTGAAGTTTAAAAATAGTAAAAAAAATACTTTTGAAGTACGCAAAGTGGAAGTTAAATTAACAAATATCACAAGAAAGCTAACTAATAGAATCACTTATCTAGAGTTCTTCCAAACTCAAAAAGTAGAAGATAAAGTAATACCACTTAGACTTAAACTTTACTTTGAAGATGAGCATGGGGATAGAATATCCAATGAAAATATCATCATAGCAGATAGTACTTCTGAAAGACCGGAACAGAGAACATATAGAGAAAAATTTACATTAAAAGATTTGAAATATGATAAGGGAAAAAAATACTATCTTGTACTGGAAGATGAAGATGAATCTGTAGAAAAAATCTATCAAAAGATAGGATTTAATATTGATCTTGTCTTTGCAGATGATTTTGGATTTTAGAGAAAGTGGGTGAATAGATGGAACCACATGATGCGGAAGTGAATTTAAATGATAAATTAAATCATCATTTTGCAGGTCGTGTTGTAAGAAAGGATCTGACAAAAAAGATTAAAGAAGGTGCAAACGTACCAGTATATGTCCTAGAATACTTACTTGGTATGTATGCTGCATCTGATGATGAAGATAGCATTAATGAAGGTGTGGAAAGGGTTAAACAAATTCTTTCTGATAACTTCGTAAGACCTGATGAAGCTGAAAAAGTAAAATCAAAAATTAGAGAGTTAGGTCAATATACTGTTATAGATAAAATATCGGTAAAGTTGAATGAAAAAAATGACTGTTATGAAGCAGAGTTTTCAAATTTAGGATTAAAAGGTGTAGTTATAGGAGCTCATCATGTGAAAGAGTATGAAAAACTTTTAGCAGGTGGCATATGGTGTATTTTAAAAATGGATTATTATTATGATGAAGAAAATCGTAAAATCAATCCATTTTCTATTGCTAGTTTAAAGCCTATTCAAATGCCAAATATGGATTTAGAAGAAGTTTTTGAAGGTCGAAAATATTTTACTAAAGATGAATGGATAGATGTTCTTCTAAGATCAATAGGAATGGAGCCTACACAATTAGAATATAAAGTAAAATGGCATTTATTAGCCAGACTGATTCCTTTAGTAGAAAATAATTATAATGTTTGTGAACTGGGACCTAGAGGTACAGGTAAATCTCATGTATATAAAGAGATTTCCCCAAATTCCATTTTGGTATCTGGAGGACAAACTACAGTTGCTAACCTCTTCTATAATATGTCCTCAAGAAAAATTGGACTAGTTGGTATGTGGGATGCTGTTGCTTTTGATGAAGTGGCTGGAATTACATTTAAAGATAAAGATGGAATTCAAATAATGAAAGACTACATGGCATCAGGCTCTTTTGCAAGAGGAAGAGAAGAAAAAGCAGCCTCTGCATCTATGGTGTTTGTAGGGAATATTAATCAAAGTGTTGATGTACTTTTAAAAACTTCTCATTTGTTTGATCCGTTTCCAGCAGCTATGGCCTATGATTCAGCTTTCTTCGATCGCATGCATTATTATATACCAGGCTGGGAAATACCGAAGATGCGACCTGAGTATTTTACTAATGAATATGGTTTTATTACGGATTATGTTGCTGAATTTTTCAGAGAGATGCGTAAAAGATCATTTTCAGATACTATAGATAAATATTTTAAGTTAGGAAATAATCTGAATCAAAGAGATGTAATTGCTGTTAGAAAAACTTTGTCAGGTCTTGTTAAGTTAATATATCCTAATGGAGATTTTACTAAAGATGATATAGAAGAAATATTGAGATATTCTTTAATAGGAAGAAGAAGAGTGAAAGAGCAATTAAAGAAAATAGGTGGTATGGAATTTTATGATGTACATTTTTCGTATATTGACAATGAAACTTTAAAAGAAGAATTCGTATCTGTTCCAGAACAAGGAGGAAGCAAGCTTATACCTGAGGGCAAGGGGAAACCAGGTCATATTTATACTGTTGCCCGTGGTGAATCAGGAATGATTGGTGTATATAAGATAGAAACAGAAGTGGTATCTGGCTCAGGAAAGTTTGAAAAAACAGGCTTGGGAACAAATAGGGATGCTAAAGAGAGTATTGCTACAGCGTATAGCTACTTTAAAGCTAATAATAAAAATATAAGTGGTACAATTAGCACGAAAACGAAGGATTATTTAATGGCCATACAGGATTTGCAAGGAATAGGAATGACTTCAGAGTTATCTTTAGCAGCTTTTATAGGCCTTTGCTCAGGAGCTATAGGAAAACCTACACAAAGTCAGCATGTAGTTTTAGGATCTATTAGCATTGGCGGCACAATTAATAAAGTTGAAGAGCTGGCAAATGTATTGCAAGTATGTTTTGATGTTGGAGCTAAGAAAATTCTTCTGCCTATGGCATCAGCAGTGGATATAGCAACAGTACCTGCTGAATTATTTGCTAAGTTTCAGATATCTTTCTATCAAAGTCCAGAAGACGCAGTTTTTAAGGCTTTAGGGGTGGAATAGATGACATTAATATATCAGAAAATCGACCAGCGGAAAGGGGTGTCTGGGTGGGTACGATTCCTACACACTCCTGCCAAATGTTGAGATTAAGACCCTTGTTTGATGAGGGTCTTTTTCATTTGTATTTTTGAAATTTTATACAGTCCAAGTAATGAATTGCATAAAAAGAAAACCAACCGTTTGGGTTGGTAGTATAAAACAATTTTACTCCTTTTACTTGGATAGTTTGATATTTATTGTTTATAGGAAAGGACAACAATTTCAGTACTCAATTTTTTGGATATAAAGTATAAAAATACGGCAAAAATACAACCTATACTAAATAAAGTGATACTAAGGAAGTAGATTATGCTAATACTATCAAACGTGAAACCCTTTTCAATTAGCAACTTCATTGGTAAAATAGTAGCATACGTAATAGAAAAAGATGAAAGCGAAAGATAAAATCTTATTTTCTCAGGTTTTGTAGATATCATTGTTAACACAGTTAAGAACATTGTAATACATAAACAAAATAAAATAAACACTAAAAAAAATAGTGCAAATCGAAAACTAATAATTAATTCGACAATAACTGCTATA
>JAGMES010000300.1 GCA_023128035.1 Halanaerobiales bacterium
ACTTTTTATTCAGGTTGCTGGGATAACTGGGGAATTTACCCCTGATGTAAGTAAAAAAGCAGCGGTCATCTTCGCTGCTGATCATGGCGTGACAGAAGAAAAAATTAGTGCTTTTCCTAAAGATGTTACTAAGCAGATGGTTTTAAATTTTGTAAATGGAGGAGCAGCTAGTACTGTCATAGCACGTCAGGTAGGTGCAGATGTAAAGGTTGTAGATATTGGTGTAGATGGTGATGTAGAATTTCCTGGAGTAATGCTTAGGAAAGTAAAAAGAGGCACAGATAATTTGTGCAAAGGGCCAGCTATGTCTAAAGAAGAAGCAATAGAAGCGTTAGAAATTGGTATTGAAGTAGCAGAAATGATGATTGAAGATGGAGTTTGTATATTTGCAACTGGGGAGAAAGGAATCGGGAATACAACGGCTAGTAGTGCAATTGTTCATGTGTTAACAGGTTGTAGTGTTGAAGAAGCGGTTGGCCCTGGAACAGGTCTGAATCAGGAAGGTATTCTCCGAAAGATCAATGTCGTTAAAAGAGGAATTGAGATCAATCAGCCAGATATCAATGATGGATTAGATGTATTGGCTAAGGTTGGAGGTTTAGATATTGCAGGAATGGCTGGATTGATTTTAGGATGTGCGGCAAATCGAGTTCCTGTAGTTGTGGATGGCTTTATTAGTACGGCTGCTGCTTTAGTAGCTTGGAAATTAGCTCCCGAATCAACAGCTTATATGATTCCTTCTCATTGTTCAGCTGAACCTGGTCATCAGCGAAGTTTAGAAACTCTAGGATTGACACCAATTTTTGATTTGAAAATGAGATTGGGTGAAGCTTCAGGAGCGATGTTGACTTTTCAATTAGTGGAAACAGCTGTACGTATTGTTAAAGAGATGGCGACATTTGAATCTGCGGGGGTATCAAGGAAGTTGTCGAAATAGGATCAAAGAAAGGTTTAAAAAAGAATATTCGGATAGAATAAAGGGTAGCTAGGAATACTTTTTATGTTTCTTGAAACCTTTATTTTCATATGATATAATGGAACATATTGGGCTGTTTAGGAATTTTCTCACAGAGAGGAGATAGTTTATGATAAAGTCATTGAAAGTAAGAAATTTTAAGTCTTTAATGGAACAGAGTGGAACAATGGAGTTTAAGCCACTGACTATATTGGTGGGGCCAAATAGTTCAGGTAAATCCAGTTATTTGAAGTCGTTATTAATGATGGCGCAGACTCTGAGATATGGAAAAGTAAATAATTTGACTTTGAATGGTCAATTGGTTAAACTAGGAAGTTATAGAGATGTAGTTTCGTTGCATGAAGAAGAAAGGGAATTAGAGTTAAATTTTAAACTACACTCAATGGATAACTTTGGTCGGGATAAAGAGGCAGATTATAAATTTTGTTATAAAAATTTTCAAAATGAGGGTATTGGTTTAAACAAACTATATACAAACGGAAATTGGTATAAAGATGCGACTGGTTTTAGTTTGATTGCACCAAAAGGTAAACTCAATCTTACAAATAATTCTTTTGAGGATTTGCAATTTTTATTTAGTAACCTATATTATATGGGTCCTTTGCGTGAATACCCACAACGTCTTTATCTGGCAACTGGTGAGCGAAAGGATGATGTTGGCCTTCGTGGTGAAGATGCAATTGAAGTATTACAAATGAGCAAAAATAGGGATGAATTATTAAACAAAGTTAATTATTGGTTGCAGCGATTTGGTATGGCAGTTGAGTGTAATTTAAAACCAATTTCAGCAGAACACTATTTCTTTGAGCTGAAGATGAAAGAATCTGGACTACTGGTTAACATTACTGATGTTGGGTTTGGTGTTTCACAGATTTTACCGGTTATAATTGAAGGTTATTATATACCGGATGGTTCTACATTTTTAATAGAACAACCTGAAATTCATTTGCATCCTCGTGTACAATCAGAACTTGCTGATCTTTTAATTGATATTTCAAAAAACAAAATCATTGTTGTAGAAACTCATAGTGAGCATATCTTAACTAGAATTCGTCGAAGAGTTGCTGAAGAAAAAATGTCTATAGATGATGTAGTTATCTATTACTGTGAAATGACAGATGGTGGAACAGAATTAAAAGAAATTAAGTTAAATGAGTATGGACAATTTGAAAATTGGCCAAGTGGATTTTTTGAAGAAGAATTAGATGATAATTATCATCAATTAATGGCAATTGCGAAAAGAAAACAAAAAGAAGAAAAGGAGAAAAAGTGATGACCAGAAAGTATGTAATTGATACTAATGTTCTGGAAATTGCTAATTTTACTATAAATAAGGATCAATTTTTTGATGTAATTAGTTTATTAATAGAGATTAGAAATACTGAAAAGATGATTGTGATGGATTTAGAAGGGGATATTATTAAAGAATATTTTCGTCATACTCCTAATGGTTCATTTTCGAGAATTTGGTTAAATCAGATGATTGCAAAAAAGCAGGTTCATTTTTATTCTAACAAAATATCTAACAAACATCATAATCATTTAAGAGAAAAACTTAAATTTGATCGTTCTGATTTAAAATTTATTGGCGTGGCACAACATACGTGTGATGACCCACATATAATTATTAATGAAACTGATAGCGATTGGAATACTGAAGTATGTCACTATCTTCTCGAAGAATTAAATATTTGTGTGCAAAATTGTAAACAAGCTCTTAATGAAGATACCTAATTTTTTTATTCTGCGGAACTTTTCTATCTTACTTACGTCTCAATACAATAGAAGTAGCAATCTAATTATAAAATGGGGTGCAATAAATGTACAAAAGTATAGGTATTCTTATCATCATCTCGTTATGTCTAATTATGATTCCAAATTATGTAGCAGCCGAAGAGTTAATTTTAACTAATAGCTCTTACATAGCAAAATCAAATTTTGAAGAAAATATCGCTCAAATTTCCTTAAAGCAAGTAGCAGAAAGAGAAAGAAGTAAGCGAAATCTTATAGGAGGTACTCTTATAGCTACAGGTGGTGGTTTGGCAGTACTTGGAGTAGCTTTAGGCGAAGATGCTATAGTTCCCCTTTCTATTACAGGAGGAATTGTAGCAGGTGCAGGTGCGGTATTTTTGGCATTGCCTACTGACTTAGAGAAGGGGTATAAAGAAATAATGCTGATTTCTGATCCAGAAGATAGAGAATATGCTTCAGAAGAGTTTTTAGCATATGAGGCTATTGAGGCTGCAGGTACTCGGTTTGTTAGTGGTATTACAAATACTGGTTTGGCATTGTATTATTTTGTATGGCAACCAAATCATAGAGATGAAGATTATGAGAATGATATGGATGATATTATGACAGGAATTACCTGCGGTGCATTAGCGGCTTACAATTTTCTCGTTCCAACTCATATTGAAAAAGTATATAGTCGTGTAGAAGATGTGAAAGAGCGAAAAGTAAATGTTAGTTTTCGATTTGGGGAATATACTGGCCCAGTTCTTTCTTTTAATTTTTAATTTATCTATAACAAAACCGTCAGACAATGATTCTGGCGGTTTTGTTTTTACGTAATAATTTTGTAATATTTTTTTGTTATAATTTGATGATTAGCCCACAAAAGGTAGTCGCACTTGCATACAATATAAAGTACTGAAATGGCGGGATCAGTACTTTATATTGTATGCAAGT
>JAGMES010000301.1 GCA_023128035.1 Halanaerobiales bacterium
GCTTCTAAAACAGAGTGGAAATAAACAGTTTTTTCTATTTCCTTTGTCTCTTTATTTCTATATTCTCTTTTTAAGCAATGCTCACAATGCCTTTCATTAAAAGTAAACACACCCGTTCCATCAATTGCTACAATCCAATATTTATTTAATAATCGGTAATGCTCTAAGCTTCGCTTTTTAAAAAGAGTCTTTAACATATAGCTTATTATATTTTCTAGTTTTTCTGGTTCTAATGTTTTTAAAAAATTATTTATTGTGTCATGATGAGGTAATTCTTCTAAGCAATCATATCCCAATGCCTTAGCAATATTTTCAATACATTCATCTCTATTAAAATTTGAAGTCATTTTATTCATACTTTCAATACCAGTTACATTTTTCATTATCATTGTAAAAAGCAAAATATCTGTTCCATATTTGATATAACTTTGATGCCTTCTATCTTTTACATTTCTTAATACTGCATTTATATCCTTAAAAACTCTTCGAAAAAATTTATTTTCTTTTCTTCTGCTCTTTTTTGTTTTCTAGTTTTTCTTTTCATAATAACCCCCTCAATTGGCTATAAATATAATATCTAATTATATTATATCATATTTATTCATTTATGAGAATTATTATCTCGAAAAATTTTTACTCGTTAGAGCTGAAAAGCATTGATCTCATCATCTTCACAGTTATCTACATTTGTATAGAGTGCACAATTTATAATAACATCTGGATTTTATTGATTTTTAATAATATCCTCTTATCTTAGTTCTATAGATTTTCTGAAATTCCTTTATAACTCCCCCTTTTTTCGAAATAACCTATTAACAATGCTGTAATATTTCTGTAACTTTAACGGTAATTGTACACTTATGACGAAAAAAATCGTAAATATCGTATTTATCAGTTTCGTAGGACGTAATAAGTTTATTCCACAACTTTGCATTTGAACTGCAAAAGTTGAGTTTATTCTTTATGCGCTGAATAAGCATTTATTTCCTCCATGAAAGTATTCCCATAAAGAAACCCCTGAAAACATACTCATTTCGCATGTTTCAGGGATTTAGATTTATAATTCAAAACTATAAATAAGAGATGCATTCAGTTTGAAGTAATTTTCAGTGAGATTTTCCTGATGATTTGCGTTTTGAGATCTACCAACAACAGCACTCACGTCTGTTTGAAAAGATGGAGAAAAATTATGTTCCAGTTTAACCTGTAGTTCCAAAGATTTTTCAATTATTCCCGTTAAAAATTCATTATTATTTTCATATTCTCTGTTCCAGTTATCTTCATAAGCCCCTTCACCTTTTTGGATACTATTTATCTGCCAATAAATTCTATTATCTTTATTGATATAATGTTTCAAACCGATAGTGAATAGATCACTATCCATTCCTAGCCAGTGACCAAAGGGCTGGCCATGATATAAATATCTATTAGTTGGATTTTTATGGGTGTAAACAAAATTATTAATTCTCACATATTCAGTCCAAACCTCTACATGCTTAGAAAAGTTATAAGAAAAGCCTAAAAGTACACCTGCTTTTTTGGGATTATGATACTCTCTTTTTTGAGGAAAATCATCAACTACTAATTCACCATATACTTCTCCGATTCCAGGCATCTTATATTTAAAATCAATTCCTAGCATCGCATTGCTGTTAGTATCATAAGTTCTGTCAAATAATTTGTAACTGATATGTTGTTTGGCGTATAATGGAAAAAGGGGAATTGGAATATAGTAGCCTGGAAAGATCTCGTCGCTACATAACATCATTTCCCAAATACCTACTTGTAGAGATGAAAGTTTACCCTCTAAGCGATGACCAAATAACCAGCGATTTGTTTCTCTTTCTAAGGGGCTCATAAAGTTAGTGTAGTTAATCATTGGTAATGTTATTTGGTACTGTAATAAAGGTATTGATGGAGATGTGGGAGATAAAGAAAGAGTTCCTGTATGACCTACTCCCCAAACCAATTGGTCTTTCCCAAGAGTCAGATTATACGTTGGCCATTTCAAATGAATAGAGGTTTTCCAATCTGTCTCTAAATTACAAAAGTCGCTAATATTTAATGACTCTTGAAGTTCTGTGTTTAAGATAAAATCAGCAGCGTAACAAAGAGATGTACTCAATAAAATCATCACACAAACAAGAAATAAGTTAATTTTTCTCATGATTACCTCCATATCATGGCTCCACTAACACAGGTTTAACTAAGAAAGTTCTTCTTCTTGTAATCTACCTGAATCAATAATTAAGATATAGCATTTATCCCTTAATTTATGCATACCCTGCGCATCAACAGGATTAAAAAGGAGTCTACAAATCTATAACAATCGTAGCACAAGGCTACTTGATTTACAAGACCGATGCTATAGCTTCTTCAATAATATATTGAATCGTTGGTTTATCAACGATAGGTAACATTTCTTTTAGCATGGCCTTTGTAGCAGGAAGAAAACGAGTACCTAAGCCTGCTGCTTGTATGACTGCTTTACGTGCTTTCATTTTCGGTAATCCTCCTCCCATCTCTTTAATCCCACGCTTTACTGGCATCGGCGTAGCAGGAGGCGACATCGCTGGTTTACTGATGCAGGAAAAGGGACTAGAAAACTAATCCCTACTAAACAAATCTCTCGTATACACCTTATCCACTACATCTTTAATCTCGTCAGATAGTCTGTTCGCAACGATAACATCAGAGATCTGCTTAAACTCATAAAAGTCTTTGATTACTCTAGAGTGATAAAACTCATCTTTAAGAAGTGCTGGTTCGTAAACCACTACCTCGATACCCTTAGCCTTGAAACGTTTCATAACGCCTTGAATAGCAGACTGACGGAAGTTGTCAGAATCCATCTTCTTGGTGTAAGTGATATAATAAAAAGGACAAAAGTTATTCAATAAAAATGGTCAAACTATTTCCAAATAGCCACCATTCTGATAAAATAATATGCATAATAATTTATCAAAGTGGAATGAAAATACAAAAAGATTAAAAATGTATAGTAAAATTCAGCAATTAAAAAAATATGGTTTAAACAAAGCACAAACTTCAAGAAAGCTAAATATCAATTATAAAACAATAAGAAAATATTAGGATATGACCTCAGAAGAATATAGTGCTTACACTAATTCATGCAAAACCAGAAAGAAAAAGCTTTATAAATATAAAAATGATATTCTAACATTGTTACGCATTCATACTGATTATACAGTGCTCAAATTTTAGATAGACTGTGAAAAAAATATCCTGATAATAAAAATAAAATCAAAGATAGCACTCTTAAGAGATATGTTAATGTATTAAGAGAAGAATACAGTATCCCAAAAGAAAAAACTGCTCGACAGTATCAAGCTATAGAAGATCCTCCGATGGGGTATCAAGCACAAGTTGATCTGGGACAAAGCATTCAGTTTGACGAAGAAGGCAATCCACACAAACTTTAGGTTATTGCAATGGTGATGCCTAATTCTCGTAATAAATTTGCTGAATGGTTTGATAGACCCCTTATTGGTAAAGCATCCATTAAAGCAAACCCTAATTTTTATCCTGAATTCTTTAAAGAAGTAGTAAGAACCTGGACAGTCAAGAGTTCTCCAAAT
>JAGMES010000302.1 GCA_023128035.1 Halanaerobiales bacterium
ATTAATTCTTTCTCTGTAAAACCTAACATTTCATTCAACAAAGGACTCATGGTCAAATTATTCGTAATATTGAACCCCAAAGTCAGATCATCCAACATAATTGGTGATATACCTGTCATAAAAATTCTGTCTATTACACTTTTTGCTCCTATTTTTAGGGTTTCATAAAAATCTCTAACAAATCCTCTGGCCCTGATAGTATCTTTATAAAAACCACCATTCCCTATCGCCAAAATATCATTGGCGAAATGATCATATTCATCTATCAAAATGTAAACTTTTTTTCCAGTTCTTTTTATCAGCATATAAACTATTTCTAGCATTCGCTTCAAATCAAATTCATTTTTCAATTCACTAATAACTTCCTCTACTCCTGTAAAAAAAGACCTATATTTGTCTAATAAATCAATTAAACTGCTCAAAACTGTTTTACGAAAAGAATCTTTTAACCTCTCCTGTGAATCTGTATTTAACCCTGAAAAGTCAAAAGATAAAATAAAATACTCATTTTTCAACTTAGTCGGATTGTCTCCAATATATAATCCAGAAAAAAGTTTTTCAAACACGTCTTTTTGATTCAGATCATAATAATGCTCTATAGTTGAGAGAAAAAGAGACTTTCCAAACCTCCTGGGTCTGATATAAAATAAATATTTACTATTTAAATTCTCTATAATTTCAATATATTTGGTTTTATCTATGTAAAAATAATTCTCTATTCGTAATTCTTTAAAGTCAGTGATTCCATATGGTAACTTCATTTTTTCACTCCTTTTCCTTTAACAACATTTTCGGAAGGCTAAAATTCCCCATCTTCTATAAGTAAGGATAAATTATCTTATCAGATTTACCTTTCGATAGAATCAAATCTCCTTCCGAAAGTTGTTAAACTTAAGAGGTAATAACATAGTTATTACCTCTACATTAAAATAATCTCCACATCTATATTATACCATATTACAATTATAAATTAACCCCCTATATTTATATACTTGTTGAGAAGCAATATTTATTTTCCATTCTTTATAATTTATTATTTCAGAAACCAGATGCTTTCCTGTAAGACGATCATATCATTTGATATGTGACTAGTTCTGTAGGACTAAAGGGTTTAGTCGCGTTTATGCTATTAATCGAAGCTATGCATTTTATAAGGGAGTTGGATAAATAAAATGTAAAAATATAGTATTTTAAAACTAACAAATTCAGCTTACTCAATTATTATTTTTATTTTTACTATTTTTGACTAATTTTAAAAGTAATTAATTAAAAAATACCGAATATATTATAAATAGAGAAGGTGTAAGACATGTTAAAAGAAGTTAAGACTGATGGTTATATGTGTCCAAGTTTCACCGAACCTACCCCTTGTACTCAATGCCCGTATGATGGCCTATGTGAAGAAACAAAATACCTACTTTAATTAGCTCTAGAGATTAAAAAAGAGTCAGTATGTTTACTGGCTCTTTTTTATTTGCTCTCATCCACCTTATTCTTTTTTAATTTTTGTATAATTTATGATAGTTATGAAATACTAACTATGCAAGGTAGAGTAGAGATTTTCCAAGTCAAATGAATTGAGCTAAGACGATTAAATCTGAAAAAGATTTTCAATTCTTTGATAAGGAGTGTGATCCTGATGAGATGGTTGATATATCTTGCAGAGGCAGCATTAATTCTTGGGCTTACAAGAAACTATGCATTGGTTGTTATTATTGCAGCCCTAGTTATATTGACTGTATTTGTATTGACACGTGACTTCGTTATCGAAATTTCTGAAAAAGGATACATACGATTCAAAACTGCAAAATCTTCAGTAGAGGTCAAATCAGAACAGGATATACAGTAGTATAGTAGAAAATACCTTGCCACAAGGCCATTCCTTCATTGTAGGGATGGCCTTATGTTTTATCTTTTCTCCAAAAATAGTCTTAGTAATTTTTTTTGATCCTCTGTAATTAATAACTTTTTATTTTTCTGATTTGGATATATTTCGGCTTGTTTCCAAATTTCTCGTTTTACACTAGTAGCTGTACCAATATTTTTATTTTGCAATTTATCCATAAGCTCGATTGTATTTAAAAAATAAACTAATTCAATAACCCATGGTTTAGAAACTCCACGCGAAGAACTTTTTGTATTAATATCACCTGTAAACACCAGATAATATTCCGGTAACGCCTTTGGGGTAATATCAAGAATATAATTTTGCTTAGGATACCATTTAATCTTTACAGTTTGTCCTGCTAGTGCATTACCTCTAAAGACACCATTGCTACCTTTGTTATTGGCAGATTTGGCAAGTTTATGATTCTTCATCATATTGGTTATTTGCAAATCCTCTATACAAATTAAGTCGTTTTCTCTTATTAAGTTAATGCTTACTTTGTGAAGGTAATCTCTACGCTGATTGGTAATCTTGGCGTGTAATTTCTGGAGATGCTTTTTAGCTTTTTCTCTGTTATTGCTACCTTTTTTCTTCTTCAACTTCCATCTCAAGTTTCCATACCATTTGATATTATAGAATTTGACGTTGATAATTTTTACTTTCGATGGGTCAAAATTCCTATGGTTGTTAAGTTTCACATGACCTATCTTGGATATCCAGCACGCTTTTTAAAAAAGTTTTTGAAAGCATCATCCAATCTTAGTAATCTTGTTTTTTGGTTGGCTTGATTTCGAACCGTTTTGTAATCATTATCATTCTTCTTCAGCCCACTTTTTATCTGTATTTCACTACAAGGAACAAGTGGTAATGCGATAAAGAGACTGAATGATTATCACTATGTAATTCCATTATTATTACTACATTCTTTATGTTTACGACTGATTATATTTTATCATAGAATATCAATAAAATCAAGACCTTGCCAATTCATCCCCCACCTATAGAGGATGAGGGACTTCTTGTCAATTAGAGTTTAAATAATCTTTAGAAAAGAAAACGACCAGTGTTTATACTGGTCATTTTTCAATATAACCTTCTTCCGCTGCACTCTATCTAAATAGAAAGTAAGGGTTGTACTCCCTGAAAATAAATTTTAGCTTTTAAAGGATTCTTACAAAATTATAGACAAATTAATTTATTATAGCAAATACATTTTTAAAAGGAGGTTAAACATGAACGGACCCCAATATTCAGTCCATTTCGAAAACAGATTATAGTTTCGTCTGGGGATATCTAAAGTCAGGAGTAATTTTTAATGCTTATCAAAACTAGGATGCTGATTTAGTAAACAAAAATAAAATTACATTGACCAAAAATGATAATGAATTTACCTTTAAAGATCAAGTAAAAGGTATTTCAGGAGTCTTAGAAATAGTACAAGATAATACTATCCCTATGCATTTAGTTTTCGTTGGTATAGGTATGTCTGGAGCAGGTACTTTTGTAAAACAAGCGCGACCAAATATGAGCTATATCTTTACACCCCAACCAAAATATTGGATTATTTTTGGAGATATTGAACAGGGAGAAGTATTGGATATGAATCTCATTTGCGACAAGCATCCAGTAGCACAGATAACTCAATGTAACTACCCAGCTCAACTAGATTTTCCTCCTGGTCGGGATAGAAACTGGGCGCG
>JAGMES010000303.1 GCA_023128035.1 Halanaerobiales bacterium
TTCAATAAGAGTAACTAATTTCAGGCTTTTTGTGGGCTAATCATATCCATACATTAATTTTCAAACTTTTATTTGTTAACTTGAAAATGAACTCCATCAAGACAACTATAATCTTTGATTGGATTATCTTCAATTGTTAAAAATCTTAATTTTTTTAAATTTTCAACTGTACAAATTTCCTTTATTTTATTATTAGCAAGATTTAAACTCTGAAGATTATAAAGACTACTTAACGGCTCAATAGTTTCAATTTCATTCGAATATAAATATAATCTTACTAATTTTTTTAAATTTTTTAATGATGAAATATCTTTTATTCGATTGACGTTTAAAGATAGATACTTCAAATTTGTATTATTTGTCAGAGGAGTTATGTCAAAAATCTTATTAAATGATAAATCTAACGAAATTAAATTAGTTAAATTTTGTAAAACACTAATATCTTCAATTTTATTTCTAACCAAATCCAACTCCCGTAAGTTTTTTAGCTTACTTAAACAACTTATATCCTTTATTTGATTATCGTCCAATCTCAATACTTGCAATTTATCTAAGTTTTGTAAAACACTGATA
This sequence comes from Halanaerobiales bacterium, assembly GCA_023128035.1. The sequence continues at coordinate 574 of JAGMES010000303.1, forward strand.
TCCTCAATCTTATTTAATCTTAAATCTAATATTTCTAAATTAACAAGATATTGTATACCTTCCAAATTAGATACTTTTGTGGAGTTAGTATACAACTCTCTTACTTTCTTAAGATCACTTATATTAATTTCACCTTCAGGTTTATCTAAAGCAAGTCTTATATCCTTTTCTAAATATCTATCAGGTATGAGATTATTTTTTCTGTTAGTATCTTCATCCTTAAAAGCAATAATAAATATAAATAACATGATACTCAAAATTATTATAGAAATATAAAATATTTTTTTTTTCATATTTCTCCTCCTAAGTTTTTATATTAATAACTACATTTTAAATTTTTAGATAAGAAAATCCTCTTATTTTTCTAAAAATCTCCATATTTAAAAGGATTCTCTTATAAAAACTGATTTTAACTTACCTCATATTACAATATTGGTTACAAAAGAGGTGCATAATATAAAGCATCCCATAAAAATCTGTTGTTATCAACAGCTGACGTTCCGATATCTATAATTCTAGTTCTATTTTTGATTTTATCTGCACCTTTTTTATATACAGGTGTCATAAAATCAGCGACTTCATGAGCAGCAACATGTCCCCAAATTTCTATTGCTATTGAACCTGTTTTTATATCCAAATCTTCACCTATTAGATTTCTATATTCAACTTTAACTGCTTTCGCCATTAAACCAGCTCCAATTAGGTTTACTCCTAATTTTCGAGCATCTCCTTCTTCCAAATTTATATGTACTGAATTCTTCTTCACATCACAAACTACTACATTATCTCCAATAATCACAAAATTGATATCACCATAATTATAACCTTCAGCCTTACTACTCGTCCCCCCAGTAATTTGTGCCATATGCCCACTCGGATCAATATACTTCAACGGGTTGTTCTTAACGTAAATGTATCTATTCAAACTAAGCGGATCAGTAATACTACCACGATAACTATCTGCCGTGATAAACCTTCCTAACTCTGGATCATAGTATCGATTCCTAAGATAATACAACCCTGTCCCATCCTGATCCTCGTCTGTATACTTCCGCGTATTCCCTGTTAAATCCTGCCCGCCAAGTTTTACATCATCAAGATCATAATCTCCTCCACGGATACAAAACCAGAGCACTTTATCTAATTCTATTCCATAACCTTCTTTTAAATCCTCATTTAAATCTCTTTCTAATACTCTCCATGCACCATCTTTAGTGGATGAACCTAAATAAATATTGTAGTACATTCCTGAAACCGATGGCGAACCATCATAACCAATACGATAAGTAAGATAGTATTGTGAACCATTTTCTCCAAGTACACGGACAAACAAAACAATTCCTTCATCTGCACGATATTTTACAGATAAATCTGTTCTCTTAACATTCAAATTATTGGTTGGATAACCATAAGCTATTCCAAAATTAGTTCCATGACTACTTTGAATCCTCATTACTTGATTTTGTAATGTATCATCAAATACAGTTGACAATATACCGGAATAATCAGAAGAAGTATAAACTTGCCATCCATGATTCAAAGGAGAATCAACATAACTAAAATCATCTACTACTACTGAATCTATTCCAAAAGGGCTATAATCATAACTTTGAACCGAACTTCCAGATTTTACACCTACTGTTGAACCCTGATGATCATGATAGTTATAATTTACCCCACCATCCTCCTGTACACCGATAGTCTTTAGTCCATTAATATAACCCTTTATACCAAGGCCAAAAGGGCCAGTTCCAGTAGTGCTCAAAAGATTCCAATTTTTATCGTAAAGATAATCTATAGTTTTATGATTTATTTTTTGTTGATATCTACGACCATCACCATCATAACCGAATACATAGTTATTTCCATCTTTATTGATTGATTTTAATAATCCCTGAGCATTATATTGATAAGTTGTAGAACCTTTAGAAGTCATATTACCTCTGTCATCATAAGAAAAAGATGTTGGAGTTATCTGACCAAAAGCATTTTTCTGTAAATTCGTCAGTTTATTGTTTGCATCATAGGTATAAGTTGTCTCTACACCATTATCTTTCCAAAGAATTCTATTACCCATAGGGTCATAATCAAACTCTTCTTCTTTTTTCTTAGTAGGATCGTTCCCATAAAAGATAGCTGGGCCAACTACTTTTCTTCCATATTGTCTAACTCTGGTTAACTGGTTCATAGCGTCATAGTAGTAATAAATGCTATTATCATCTGTATATTTTTCTAATAAATTTCCATTTTTATAATAAATATAATTGTATGTAGGTAACACTACATTCCCATAACTAACCTCTATAACCCGATTAGCTTTATCATAATCATAATGCTCGATAGTACCATCAGGATATGTTACATCAGTTACATTATAAATTCTATCATAGGAATAAATAGTGTTACCACCACTATATGTATCAGTTACTTTTTTCAGTTTATTTACTTTATTATACTCATATGAGAGTTTATTACCGTCTGACATAGTAATGCTAACTAGATTATCTACCTCGTCATAATCATATTGAGTATAATCTGATTCTATATTAGGTTCTATATTAGGTAATATTTCTTGATATAAGCGATGTAAATCATCGTATATATAAGTAATAACACCTCGTTTATCTGTCATTGTTTCACGATTCCCAAACTTATCATAAGTATAGCTAACAGTTTCCCCATCTGAATATTCTAATGACTCTAACTGATTCTTTAGAGTATAATTATATTTCACCCAATCTCCATTACCATAAGTAATTTGCTCTAATCGTCTAAAATCATCATATTTATATATTTCTGAAGTACCATCAGGATAATGAATTTCTTCTACCTGATTCAATGGAGAATAAAAATATTCAATACTATATCTTCCAGCTTGATTAGTATATGTAATAAATCTTAAATTATGATTTGCATCATAGTCATATTTCATCCATTTACTACTATCATCTGGATATTCTGGATTGCTAATATATTCTAATAAA
>JAGMES010000304.1 GCA_023128035.1 Halanaerobiales bacterium
CTATGTAAGAGTAGGGAGGTAGATTATGTTTTTCTTGTTAGTGTAATTTCGAGCTAGTTCCATAAATCCACTTAAACCTAGTATATAGGCGAAGTGGAGGTTTCTTTTATACCTAAGGGTGGACAGTTAAATATGGCACTGTAGACAGGCTTCTTACCGATCTATAAGGTTCAGGAGGATGTATATTGGATAAATATAGGAATTATTAAGTTTTATTATAAAATAATAATATTATACATAAACTAATATAAAATAAATATACTTCAATATTAACTACAATAAGTTTAAAAGCACCTATTCGCCTGTATAAGCTATTTTGTTTTTAAAAAGGTAGTACGAGAGTGCAACCAGAGCCGTTCTAAGAGGGTGCTGGGGGATAATAAAAATACACCTTCCCAAATAGCGTAGGTGTAAGTTTAATTGTTTAAGTATTTATCTTTTTTCATCAAGACTTCTCAATGGAAAAAACAGGTACATGAAGAGAAAATGACCACATAAGAAAGCCCTCTAAAATCGTTTTAGAAGGGCTTTAATACTTTCTTATACTGTTTTTTGTGTTGGTGTGGCTGAAATATGTAATTTATGTTAACTCAAGAGCTGGCTTTCAGTGGTTTAAAGAAAATACTTTTTCAGATTGAGGGAGTCTTAACTAATATTCCTTTAATTCAAAACTAATAACATCCGTATTTTGGTCAATATAAAAAGTACCTTCAAAGAAGTTTGAAGTGTGAAGGACTAAATCTATAAAATGTTGGTTTATCGAAAACAGATTCAAAGATGGAATTTTAGCAATGGGAATCCATGAAAGAAATCCTTCATCTGTTTGCTCTAAAAGATTACCAGTATAGTTATCACATTGGTATATAAAAATTAAACCTTGTGACTTTTTACCTTCATTTATCCATTGTACATTACCTCTCAAATATGGAGATTCTAATAGAAGTCCTGTTTCCTCATAAAATTCTCTGATGATACATTCTGTTGGAGTTTCACCCTTATTCATTTTACCACCTGGGGCACATGATCTGTTGTTCCATTTATCTCTAAAACTTAACATGAGTACTTGTTGTTCTATAGTTAAATAACATATTGTTGACAAATAAAAGAAATCTCTCATATAGAAGCCTCCGTTTTTGAACTGGAATATAGATTTGAAGTAAAGAAGATACTTATTACAAAAGCTATGAAATACCAAACAGATGCAAGTGAAAGAACATGAGATATAGACATTTTGTCAGCGAGAAAACTAAATATTGTCATGGAAATCATCATACTACCATTGGATAAAGTTGAGTTAATTGTAAATATTCTACCACGAGTATCTTTTGTAGTAGCTTTTTGCATTAATGTTGCACTTATCACAGTAAAAATTCCCATACCTATTCCTATTAGTAATCTTAATATCAAAGCTATTGGGAAATTCTTAATATTTGCGAATGCTAAAAAAGATATTCCAGTTATCAATAAAGCTAAAGATAAAGAGAGTTTATTCAGTTCTTTTCGATTCCCTATATAAATAGAACCAACAAACATTCCAACACCAAGGAAAGTAACTAATAAGCCATATTCTTGTGAACCTAGTCCTAAGAATTTTTCAACAAATACAACAACTAAGGCATTATTTGCTCCAACACTAATAGAAACAAAAGCAGAGAGTAGTGTAATCATCCAAATAGTCCTATTACTACTAAAAGCTCTGATACCTTCGATGAGTTCTTTAGAAAAATTCGAGGCAACTTTAACAAATGGCTTATTGTTGGCAGTATTTGAATTGCTGATTCTTGATAGAATTATTACCGATAAGAAAAAACTAATACTATTTAAAAAGAATGCGATTTGTGAACCACTTAGAGCAATTATCACACCTGCAATAGAAGGTCCAATTATCTTCATAAACATTTTAGTCGATTCTAATAAAGAGTTTGATTTAAGTAACTCGGAATCAGAAACTATTTCAGGTAGCAAAGATCGTCTGCTAGGAGAGAAGAATTGGTTAACTAATTGAAGAAAAAATGTAATAATATATATAACAGTCATTGATTTTGTAAAAGGGATTACTAATACTAATAGAGCACGAACTAGATCACTAATAATCATTATGTGTTTTTTGCTATAGTTATCAATAACAATACCAAAAAATGGTGTTAATAAAGTGGGAATTGTAAAAAATATTAAAACCTTGCCGACATTGAATGCTGATCCTGTTAAACTATAGACGTAATAAATCATAGCTATCATATGAATATTATCGCCTAATCTAGAAATAAGTTGTGCAAACCATAAGTTTCTAAGATTGCTATTTACTTTTAATAATCCGAAATATTTCATTACTTTGCACCTACCTTAATATCTGAATTTAGTATAAAGGGCAAAATATATCCTGCGAATTAAGATCTCCAGACATGATTAGAGCACGTGCTCTACACCCACCATTACACAGTTTGCAAAAATATTTACAACTATTACATTGTTCATTACCTGTTAAGGTTCGAAGTACCTTAAAAGGAGAGGAATTGTTCCAAATATCCAAAAAACAATCTTCTGGTAATTTACCGCCTATGAACACTTTATCATATGCCCCCAAAATTCCACAGGGAGAAACTTTTCCAGTAGAATCAATGTTACATGATGATTGCCCCGCTATACAACCAAATCTGTCAATAAAAAATGGTTCATCATTTAGTATCATACCTTCTTTTGGGATAAACGGTAAATTAATTTTCATGTCTTTATATGGAGTAAGATCAAGATTTGATATTGTTTGAATTATTTTTTTTGAATCCTCCAACAAATCTTTATTCTTAAGAGAACGTCCAGAAGGCTTAATGGTTCCAATATTAAATAGACTTGTACCGTTTTTCAAAGCGATCTGTAACGTTTCCTCTATGTAAGAATAATTGTAACTATTGAGAGTCATACTGAATCCAGTATTTACATTATTAGCTTTTAAAAGATGAAAACCATGTAGAGCTTTTTTGAAGGAACCTGCTCCTCTAATATAATCATTTATCTCTTCGGGTCCGTCTAAGCTTATACGTACTGCCTTAAGTGGCATTTTACTTAGGTCTTTAGCTATACTTTTTGTAATTAAACTACCGTTTGTTGCAATAGTTACCACGAACCCTAGTTCGATTGCCTTTTTCACAATAGACATAAAATCTTCTCGATAGAAAGGTTCTCCCCCAGTAAACTTGATTTCAAAAACTCCTATTCTTGATAATTCATTTAGAATTATTATCCATTCATCAATAGAAATATCCGTCTCTTTTCCTGCATTATTTGAATCGTTTAAACAGTGTTTGCACGTCATGTTACATTGAGATGTAACTTCTATAAAAACTTTCAACGGTGCTGATAACCAATCTTCATTAATTGAGTTATCAAGTATTCTATACATTAGTCTACTCTCACTAATGAAACCGTTACATTTACAAAAGTCAATGAAATCTTCATATGATGGGTTACATAAGCAAGCAGTTGAATCATACTGGACAGTCAAAAGTTCTT
>JAGMES010000305.1 GCA_023128035.1 Halanaerobiales bacterium
ACAATTGCCCCCACTTATAGAAGTGAGGGTCATATCTAAAAAGATAAAAAATCATACCGCATTTCGAACATCTCGCAAAGCCATAGGGTCATGAATAATACAACGCACTTTTGTGCTTTTATATTGTTCATGACCCTATTCTTAAAACGAAGCCATTTCTTGAAAAATTTCCCCTGCAGTTATCACCCCTACTAGAAAATCCGTTCTAGTAATATTTTCTCTTGTGATTAAACGCAGAGTACTCAGTATAGTACTAATTCTTTTGTTACAAAAAAGATTCTGTATAAGATCACTTGCTAACTCAAAAGGACTTCCTTTCGCTGCTTGAATAACAAACATAGCACTAGCGAAATTAGTACTTTTTTTAACCTCTTCAGAAAAAATCTTGATATCTATTTCAGGTAATTTAATAAGACTCACAGATTCGAAATATCGAAAAGTTAAGAGAAAACCAATTAAAAAGTCATCTCCAGAAGGATTCAATCCAGAACCCAATCCTACCATTTCCAATACCCCTGCCCAAAAAAGTTCTGAACTATAATTTAATCCAATTTTAATTTTTTTAAGAAGTGTAAATGTTTGTTCAAGGATGATCCTTTGATAATAATTTATAATCTGGTCATTTTTCATCTTCAGAAATTCTTCACCCTTTAAAAAAAAACCCAATCCTTTTAAATTCCCTTCTTTTAGTACCAGATTCTTAATCTGTGGTAAAAGTTTAAACATATTTTTAGGGTTTGAAATCTCTATCCATTTATTACTCCAAATCTGAGTATTGTTAAGAGAAATTCGTATAGAATCATTCAATATAATTCTATTTTTATCTGCGATAATCTGAGCATTCACAACTACTCCCCATTGGGTCATATCTTCTACAGTTGATGGTACTAATATAACAAAGGGTCCATTACCAACTTTTGGCTTACAAATGGTGTAAAGCATATTTTCAGACTCAATTTTAATCTCTGTTGGAAGTACAGAGTAAATTCGACCTATATATTCTTTCCTTATGAGTTTAGCATACAATAGATCTCCAATGCTTTTGGCAATAAATTCTTTCATAGTCATCCCTTCACTGTTTATTTTATCTTTTAAGTTAAGACTCCCACTTCTATAAGTGGTGGGAATTGTTTTTAATCTTCAGTGGGGGTAGAATCCCCTACTGAAGCCCCGATGTTCAGCTTTAGCTGGACGAGTTCACTTACCCCTAAAGCTATCTTTTACATTTTTAAGAGCGTCTTATTAACTTAAAAAGGTATTAATAAATAAATACGCCACTTAAAGAAATTTTCCTACCTTACTGAAGTCTTAAATAAGAAAATTCTTTAAATAGCGTATTTGAACACTCGATATTTAGATATTTATCCTAGCACAGAAAGCATTACACCTGCTGCAACAGCAGAACCAATTACGCCAGCTACATTTGGTCCCATAGCATGCATCAATAGGAAATTTCTTGGATTCTCTTCTAAACCTACAGTTTGCACAACCCGAGCAGCCATCGGCACTGCAGAAACACCTGCGGCACCTATAAGTGGATTTACTTCACCACCACTAAACCGATACATAATCTTTCCAAATAAAACTCCTACAGCCGTTCCAAAAGCAAATGCTACAAGCCCAAGACATATAATTCCAACAGTCTGTAAATTCAGAAAATCCTTTGCGCTAGCTGTTGCTCCCACTGTGACACCCAAAAATATAGTTACAATATTTGTCAACTCATTTTGAGCTGTCTTTGATATTCTTTCAACAACTCCTGATTCCCTAAACAAATTCCCCAGCATTAAACTTCCTATTAAAGGCACTGCAGAAGGTAATGTTAAACCAACTAATATAGTTACTACAATCGGGAATAAAATCTTTTCTTTTTTAGATACAGGTCTTAGTGTTTTCATTACAACTTTTCGTTCTTCTGGAGTAGTCAAAAATCTCATAATAGGTGGTTGAATAATTGGAACCAATGCCATATAAGAATAAGCAGCAACTGCAATTGGTCCTAATAAATGCGGTGCTAATCTTGCAGTTAAGAAAATTGCGGTAGGGCCATCTGCACCACCGATTATTCCAATTGCTCCAGATTCAGCTGGAGAAAATCCCAAAATCAAGGCTCCAATAAATGTCATAAAAATACCAAACTGAGCTGCTGCGCCCAAAATCAATGTTTTAGGATTTGCGATTAATGGTCCAAAATCAGTCATCGCACCAACTCCTAAAAATATAAGTGGCGGATAAACTCCTAACTTAACACCTTTATAAAGATAATATAAAAGTCCACCTACACTGTTATCGCCAGGTGCATCCATAATGCCGGACAGAGGTAAGTTAGTCAATAACATTCCAAAGGCAATAGGCAAAAGTAATAAGGGCTCATATTCCTTTTTAATAGCAAGATATAACAATAAGCAAGAAATTAAAATCATTCCAATCTGGCCCCCTGTTAGATTAGCATACCCTGTCGATTTAATAAAATCTAATAAACTATGTAACATTTCAACGCCCCCCTAAAAATAAAGAATAATTAAACTTAAGTTAACTTTAATCCCTATCTTCTCTTGCTGAAACTGACAGGTATAAGCTTAATCTTGATTCACCTCCTCTAATTTTGAGATTTTTATTCTTTTTTGTTATTTATTTACTGACATTAAAAAACCTTAATTACTCTGCTAATTTAGCAAAATTAATTAAGGCTTCACTTACTCACATAATCACTGAAGGATAAGGTTCATCCTTTGCCTTATATATAATAACACTTTTCCTAACCCATCACTTAGTCACATAATCACTCATCACTTTTAGGTTAGAATTAATTTTTTTACTAGTCTGCTTTGTACATTTATGAATTCTTGATTTAAAGATGCATAATTCCTAATCCAGCGCGCTCATGATTTGAGAGAACATGAATAGCAGATTCACCGTACATTGATACTGCAACCCACTCTGAATCAATAACAATGGCAATCTTCATTACTATACTTGCCTGTGTTGGTAAATCAAACATCATACCTTTTCCTGCTTCTAGAGTAGCATGAATAAGTGGATGAATATGACTTCCTTTTTTTTCCATTATACCTGCACTAAGAGCTGCACTAACAACAGATTTTATTACGCGATCTTTAATATTTCCTAAAATTCCTCCTATTTCTGTTACAACTGTATCAAATCCATAACATTTTTTTAAAAGAGTTTTAATTTCTGCTTCTTCTTGTCGGCTAGAAGAGAGAGCTAAAAGCATAGCTGCTTTTCCAATTTTAATATTAGTATCACTAAAATAATCCATTACTGTACCAATCCTCTCTCTGTTCAATCAATTTAAGTTCAACTCCTTACTAATTATAAAACAAAATTGGATGAATATCAAGAAATATCATTTTTTTTTTACAATTTTTTTATTCTCTTTTTGTTAACTTTATCTAAATCACCCAAAGTAAATTCCTGCTTTATCTTTTGAGTTAAGA
>JAGMES010000306.1 GCA_023128035.1 Halanaerobiales bacterium
ATGGAATGCCTGAGTAGTAACGAAACTTCTAAGAAGACTAAAGGTTTAATTAATGTAGCTGGTATCTAATCACCGGGTTTAAGTGCTGCTCCAGCAGTTGCTGATATGGTGGTTGAACTTGTGAAGGAAATTAGCAGCGACAATTCAATGGAAATGAGTTTGAAAGAGAATTTTCAGGAGACGTTGCCTGAATTACATTATTTTGCAGATAACTTAGATTCTATGAATAACTAGGAAAAGTTAGTAAAAAGCAATCCTACATATGGTGAGATAATCTGTCGTTGTGAAAAGGTAACAAAAGGTGAGATATTAGAGGCGATTCGTCGACCAGTTCCAGCTAAAACACTTGATGCGATCAAACGTAGAACAAGATCAGGCATGGGGCGGTGTCAGGGAGGTTTCTGTGGCCCTAAAGTGGTTGAAATAATTGCTGAAGAATTAGGAATATCACCATTGAAGGTGACCAAAAAAGGTTCTGGTGATATTGGGTTAATTATGGCTAGAAGAATGACACTGGAGGGAGCAAATGTAAAAGCTGTCTTGGAGATTATGCCATTATCTTCTGGGCTTGTTAGAAATATAGTACAATGTTTAGATGATTTTGATATCCCTTTAAAGTTAAGTCATACCATCACTAACATTAAAGGTAAGAAACGGGTGGAGGGAGTAACAATTGTTCAAGCTGATGAAAACTTGCAACCGATTCCAGGAACTGAAGAAGAGATAAAATGTGATACGGTCTTATTCCCTGTAGGCTTAATTTCTGAAAATGAGTTAACTCAGTAATTGGGAGCAGAATTTGATAGGGCTACTAGAGGTTCGATTGTTAATGAGGCAAGAGAATTAGGTATAGATGGATTCTTCACCTGTGGTAATGTCTTACAAGTTCATGATCTAGTAGACTACGTAACCGAAGAAGGAGAGATCGCTGGTAGAGCAGTTACTAAATATCTTAGCGGTGCAAGCGTGAAACGTACTCAGCCAATAAAACTAATCCTTGATGAAAATGTAAGCTATATTGTTCCACATCAAATTGATTATCTTGAGAAAGATAGAAAAAGAATTAAGCTATTTATGCGAGTATGGAAACCTGCTGAGAATGTTAGAGTAAAATTAGTGAAAGATAATGGTGAAGTTTTGGCAAGTTATAAAAAGGAGGAGGAAACACTTCATGGCTAGAAATAATATGGTATGTATTAGGTGTTTGAAGGGTTGTTATGGCAGGAGGATTAATAAATGAACGGTCTGAGGTAGAGGAATTACTTGAAAAAGGTGTATTTGCTGTGTCGAGTAGTAATAAAGAGTTGTGGGAATGGTAGATTTTTATAAATGCATGTCTGAGCCAAATAAAAACCGTATTGGTGTTTTATTCCAATGCGGTTTTTTATTTGTTTAGGAAAGTATGCTTTTTGAAGATTGTAGAATATCGTGACCAAAAAATTAAGCAAGTCAGCATTTATAATTCGGTTTTAGAAGTTGAATGTTTCATCATTATTTCGTAGGTATCTTTTTCCGAAGCAATAAGTTCATGACCATTTTTTTGAAGGAAGATGTCTATAGCAACAAGCTATTCTTTTATTCCCGTCTATAAATGGTTGATTTTTGCATAGATGAAAACCATATGCTGCAGCCATTTTGAAGATGGAATTGTGTAAAAAGCAACTACCAAAAGTCATTTTAGGTTGTTCGAGTGCAGAATCGAGTAGTGTTTCATCTCGGATCCCATAACTTCCACCATATTGTTTAATGAGTTGGTCGTGAAGAAAAAGAATAATCTTTTTAGGAATGAAGTTTATAAGACTCATTTTGATAAAGCCTTAAGTGTATTTTTATATTTTTGATTAGTATTTTTGAATGCTTTAATCCATTGCTCAAATTCTGGGTCATAAGGAGTTAAAGTAAATCCATCTTTTTGCTCTATGACATGAAGTTCAATACCTTCTTTTAAGTTGTATTTTTCGAGCAATTCTTTAGGAATAGTAAAGCCACAAGAATTTTCGACTTTTCGAAGTTTTACTGTTTTCATAATCATACCTACTTTACTTATATTATAACATTTGTATTACATTATATTCACTAAAATGAGTAAAGTTTTTTGAATACTTTACTCATTTTAGTATGTCACTTACCCTACCGTCATAACCACGTCTTTAAAGTTAATAAATATGTGTATAAAAAAGGCTGTGAGATGTTGCATAATAGCCGAAATATCTAATTGCCACTACAAGACTCATTCACTTGACTTTACTGGTAATTTACTGTAAAATATAATGTAAGGATTACCTAAAAATAGGATAATTTAAATTGGAAGGTTATATTACTTTATTATTACTACTATATTTTATTATAAAGTATTCAATATAATTCATGTTAAAATATTTCGTTAAGAGAAGAGGGGAAGCTAATGAAATTTGAAAGTTTTGAATGTTCATCTGCACAAAAAAGGCTCTATATGTTAAGAGAATTTAGTGGAGATAGTACAGTTTATAATCTTCCACATGGAATGATTATTGAAGGAGACTTAGATCAGAATAAATTCTTAACAGCTTTTAATATATTGATTGAGAGACATGAGGCATTACGGACAGCATTTGAGTTTAAGAATGGGAAGATATTGCAATGTGTATATCAGCAAGTCGATTTTTCGATAGATTATAGTGAAGCAGATGAATCTGAACTTGATGAACTGATTAACAGTTTTATCAAGCCTTTTGATCTTAGCAAAGCACCCTTAATGCGTGCAGAATTAATTAAACTTGCAAAAGATAGATACCTATTTATGTTTGATATAGATCATATTATTACTGATGGTTTTTCAAATGGAATTATCGTTAATGAACTTATACAGCTTTATTCAGGGAGAGAACTAGCAGAACTCGAAGTTCAGTATGTGGATTTTGCAATATGGCAAAATGATTTGTTAAATAGTGAAATGATTAAAGAACAGGAGAATTATTGGTCAAATGTTTTTAGTGGTCAACTACCAGTATTGAATCTGCCTTTAGATGAGAATAGACCTGAAAAAATGATTTATGAAGGTAGTAATCTACATTTTGAATTGGATGAAGATTTAACCCGTGAGATAAAAGAGTTATCTCGTGGTAGAGATGTGACTGTATTTATGTTTTTATTTGCGGTATACAATACTTTCCTTGCAAAATACTCTGGTCAGGAAGATATTATTGTTGGAACACCAGTTGCAGGAAGGCAACATAACGAATTGAGAAATACAGTAGGTTTTTTTGTAAATACAGTTGCTATGAGAAATTATCCTACTAATGATAAACCGTTTTCGCTTTTATTAGAAGAGGTAAAAGAGAATGCTTTAAACGGGTACAAAAATCAAGATTATCAATTTG
>JAGMES010000307.1 GCA_023128035.1 Halanaerobiales bacterium
TATGATCCGGAGATTGGTAGGTTTATCTCAAGTGATCCATTATGTTATGGTTTAAATTGGTATATTTATACCAGTAACAACCCACTCAGATTTATTGACCCATCTGGTTTATTTGATTATGATTTTAGTGATGAACCTGATGAATATGAAAATCTATATCAACAATATAAACCTGATCCTTTGGGAGCATTAGGAAAACCAATAAATAAATTTTTGGATTTCATCTTAAAACCGATTAGAGCAATTGAAATAGATTATGATTATTACTCTACAAATCCGTTTTATTATCGTAGTTTAGGTTTAGGATATATTGAAGCCCGAAAAAATGGATCAGAATTATCAATGCATGAGTATGGTTTGAATCAAGGATATATTGAACATAAATATGGTACTATTGATATATATGACATTGAATTGGCTGTTGATTTGGGATTGGCGCGTCTAGGACTAGATAATATTAAAGATGGTTTCGAATCTGCTGTTCTGCAAAGAACAATGCTATCAGGTAGTGACGTTGATCCAGTACAAGCAAAAATTGCTACTTTTATACCGTTTTTGTCTTTGTCCATGGTTAAGAAATCAGATGAGATTGCAGAAATAACCTTAAAATTTGAGGAATTAGGTAAAGGCCAAAAATATTGGGAAGAAGCAGTAGAGTTTAAAAAAATAAAGGTGTATAAAAGAAATGACTTGATAGACCCTATTCTAATAGATAAACGTGGTAGAACAAACCTTCAAAGAATGCAAAAAGGCCTCGCTCCAATTGGTCCTGATGGTAATTCAATAAACTTACATCATATGATACAAACAAGTGATAGTTCAATAGCAGAATTAACTCAAACTTTTCATAAGCAAAATAGCAGTGTTATTCATATTAATTCCAATATTATTCCATCTGGAATTAACAGAAGTGAATTTAACAGTTGGAAAAGAGCATATTGGAAAAATAGAGCACTTGATTTTGAATAAGATAGGAGAGTGATAAAATGTGTATGGAAAACTATAAAAAAGCAATAGAAATAATTGAACAAAACAGTGATATTAGTGATTTTGTAGGACAATGTTCGGAAACAATAATAAAATTAGCAGAGGAAAAATTAGGACTTAGATTTTCTAAAATGTATTTTCATTTTCTTGCAAATTATGGAGCAGGGAATTTTGGTTCAGAAGAAATATATGGAATTATAGATAGTGATTTTGAAAATTCTTCTGTGCCAGATGCAATTTGGTGTACTTTGAAAGAAAGGAAAGAAATTAATTTACCAAATAACTTAGTTATTATTTATGATACAGGTAGTGAAGAAATTTTTTGTTTAGATTTTAATAAATTAAATAAGGAAAATGAGCCTGCAGTAGTTGTATTTGTTCTAGGAGTGGATTTAGAATATCAAACCTATGAGGTAATTGCAGATGATTTTGGAAATTTTTTATTAGATAGAATCAATGAAGAATTAGGAAATATGTAGTTTGTTTATAAAATGGCTATCTCACATAGAGGTAGCCATTTTTGATAATCTATGAAAGAGATGATAATTGGAATGTAACAGAATGGGAATATGATAATCTTGGCAGACTCATCAGAGTAGATGAACCAACAATAGATGTAGATACTTACTATTTTTATAATGAAACAGGGAATTTAATCAAAGAGAGTAAGCTGGTAAATGGTGAAAATCTCACTGACTATTATGGATATTATCTGAGCGGAGATTTGAAATATAAGATCAATCCAAGAGGGATCAAAGAAGAGTACAGCTATGATTTAAGAGGGCTAGCTGAAAGGGTAGATTACTATAGTTACGAGGGAGATTATTGGGGAGTTTATAAGGATACCTTTGATTTACGTTCAGATTTATCTCAAATTACAGAAATAGCAAATGATTTGAGTTGGCGGAAGAATGAATGGACAGAGTACAGCTATAGTTCGGTAGGTAGTATTACAAATAGTGGGTCATTTAGAGTAAATGGTGATGATTCGATAATCAAAATAAGTGGTATCAGGATGAATTATAATTCATTAAATCAGGTAGGAAGAGTCAAAGAGATTGAAGTAAGTGGTTATGAGATTAATCAAGGCAAAGATATTACAAATAGCTCCCTTAATTTTAGTTATAACTATGATGGAGTTGGCAATGTCAAAACACGTAATAGCAATATATATGATTATGATAGACTGGACAGACTGACAAAAGCAGAGATAATTGGACAGTTCTATGATGAAACCTATGGAATGGTAGGATATGTACCAAATGATATACTTGGAGATGAAAGAATTGACTTTGGTTTAGCTGGTGATGTAGAGATAAAATTTGATTATGCATCAGGAAGTATAGGTATAGCATTTGGAGAGAATACATCAGATATTGGAAGGATAGTATTGTTAAATGATAAAGCAGTTATAGGGGCTGATACATTTACAAACAGGATAACTAAAAGAACTCTGCAAATCTTAAAGAGTGATGATGGATTGAGCTTTATAAGAATACCTGAGAGTGATTGGGTATTTGAAAAAGATCCAGGTGGAAATATAATAATTACCTTTAAAGAAAATCTATCAACACAGTTCATTAAGATTCACTCTAACTTTGATGATAGAGATAGAAAAGGTCTGGTTGCTGATTTCTCTGAATTTATAAATCTGGCTGATAGAATTGTGAAGGTTTATAAGCGATTTGACAAAGTGACTTTGGAATATGGTTATGACAGTGTTGGAAATAGAGAGTGGAAGAAAGTAACTGGTGATGGAATAAGTCAGACAGATTATAGCTATTATCCAGCGGGGCATGATTTTAACGGAGAGCCAGTTAAGAGTAATCGGCTTCTTGAAGCAAAGACTGTTCATGACGAGAAGACTGTGGAAAAAAGCTTTGCTTATAGTTATGATAGAGAAGGTAATCTGATTAAAAAAGGTAATGTTTATGAGATAAGAGATGTTGTAACAGGAGCGATTATTTCTGAAAATGATTCCTTAATATCTGTAGGGACTCATGAAAATGGAGTACTAGTTGATTACACTAAGACTTCGGGTATCTATGTAGAGTACTGGGAATATGACTATAATGCTAAAAACCGACTTGAAACTGTAAGAAAGAATGAAGAAGAGATAGCGAAATTTATCTATGACAGTACTGGTCAGAGGATAAAGAGTGAAGAGAATGGAAAAGTTGTTCATTATGTGTATGGACTGGGTAATAAACTTATTTATGAGTGTGAGGTAACTGAAGGAGTAACTGATGAATTTGAAGATGAAGTAAAATTCAAGGATGGAGTATATTCTGAAATTGGAATAATTGATGCAGAAGCGAAAGGAACAAAGTCTTATATTATAGCTTTCGGTAAGACAATAGC
>JAGMES010000308.1 GCA_023128035.1 Halanaerobiales bacterium
CTCTAGACTCGTTTTTACCTAGGTAACGTAGTCGCTGCCTTTAACATTCAATCTTTGTAATAAATTCTACAAAAGTGCAACTGCCCGTCGCACACAAAAAGCCCTCTGCGTAAACAGAGGGAAAATAATTTAACAACATTTTCGGAAGGCATACGTCCCCCAACTTCTGTACGTGGGGGTAAACTATCTTGTTTGAATTACCTTTCAGTGGGAGTTAAAATTTCCTTCCGAAAGTTGTTAAACTTAAGATGTAATAACGTAGTTATTACATCTACTTTAATCAAAATTTGCGTAATGTCTTTTTGCTATATTCAATATCAGTTTTTTCATTTTTTCTAGTTTGTCAATACCTACTTTATGATACTTCTTTATTAACATTTTATAGACAACCGTTTCCATCTCGTTACTTTTTGCTATATTCTTTGTCCATCCTTTTAAAGAATTATTTATGATTGTTTTTGAAACATCCAGAGCTATATTTTTAGAGAATTCAATTATTTCTTGAGAAATATAAGATACTTCGTTTTTTTCATCAGTATGTACTGTCTCATTTTCATCACATAAGACACTTTTTATTATTCCAAATAATGCATATTCTCTTTTGTCGTCAAAACCTAACTTTTTCGCCTCATCCTCTTGACCTATTTTTAACCCTTTTTCAATTAATTCCTCAAAATATTCTTTTCTTTCTTTATAGTTGTGACGAGTTACTTCTAGAATTTTTTCCAACTTCTCAAGTAAAGAAGTATAATAAACTGGATCATCTTCCATCTTTGCAGTAATAACATGTCTGATAGCATGTTCCATACTTGAAGCAATCGCTTCATCTGATTTTAAAGATTTAATTTTTTCAGTAAAATCCTTTCCAAACAGAGTAATTGGTTTAATCCATTGTTCTACCCCTTTTGATTTAAGATGTGTAGATATTAACTCTCTAACTTTTTCACCACAATCTGAAATATCCAGATCTTTTTCTGGTTCAAATCTTGCTTTAGCTCCTGCTCGGATGTAACTTAACCATTTAAGATTATCAAGATCTTGTTTGGAGACATGATTTGGCATCAAAGCGTCAACAGCAGAACTATAACGCTTATATGCAAGCTCAAATTCTGCCCGTTTATTCTCTGGTTCAATCACTCTCATCACAGAATCTATATTATTTTTATCTACACCATTAAACATATTCATTACAGCTTCTTTATAGTCAAGCATTTTATTGTAAAGAACATCTATATCTTCCATTGGCTCACCAATATCTTTTTTATCAAAGATTTTTAATGCTTCTTCTAAATATTCTGTAATTCCATAATAATCTACGACAAAACCATAATTTTTTACTCTCTGTTTTTTTTGAACCTCACCTTTGTCATCTTTAAATTTATCTTCTGCTGAATAAGTTCTATTAACTCTAGCAATTGCCTGAAGAAGATTATGTTCTCTTAAAGGTCTGTCCAAATACATAACCTGTTCAATCGGTGCATCAAATCCTGTCAACAACATATCTTTAACAATCAAAAAACAAAGTTTATCTTTTTTAATTGGTTGAATAAATCTAGCAATTATCTTAGCCTGTTCTGCTTTTGTAGTAGAATGATCTTTTAAATAAGGTTTATCATTCTGTTTACTACTATAGATAATTTTTGCTTCAAGTTCTACACCCAGGATATCCTTCATATGTTTCATTATAGCATTGTAGTATTTAACACAGGCTGTCCTGCTAACACATACAATCTGTGCTTTAAAACCATTTGGGTAAATATGGTCTAGATAATGTTTTAGGATATCTATTGCAATCTCTTCAATTCGTTCATCTGCTTCTGCTATAGCCAATTTAGTAACGTATTTTTGTTTTATCGCTTCTTTTTCTTCGTCAGTGTAATCATCAAAGGTTTCATCAAAGAATTTTTTCAAATTTTCAGCTTTTATCTGTAATTCTGGTTTTCTTCCCTCATAAATAATTCCAACAGTTGCTCCATCTTCGACTGCTTCCTGAATTGAATAACAATCAATTAATTCTCCAAAGGTGCGATATGTATTTTTATCATCCTTTTCTATCGGTGTACCTGTAAATCCAATAAAAGTTGCATTAGGCAAAGCTATTCGCATATTTCTTGCCAATGAGTTATATTGACTTCTGTGAGCTTCATCGGTCATAACAATTACATTTTCTTTAGTTGTTAATACTTCGATCTCTTTTTCAAAGAACAAACTATCTCTTTGCATACCATCTTCCAGTATAACATCTTTATCTTTTTTGGACTGGAACTTATGAATAGTTGTCATTATAATTTTTGGTTGAGCATTCTTGAGTAAATCAGTCATTTCCTGAATATTCTCAGCACAAACCAAAATCTTATCTTCATTTTTTTTTGCATTTGCCAATTCAGAAAAATTTCTTACAAAAGTATTGTAAATCTGCTTATCAAGATCAACACGATCAGTTACAACCACAATGGTACAATTTCTTAATTCTGACTTTCTTCTTATCTTACCAACTAACATAACCATAGATAGAGATTTTCCAGAACCCTGAGTATGCCAGATGACCCCTCCCTTTTTAAGAGAGGTCTTACCTATCAAGATTTTTCTAAATGCTTTATTAACTGCACGGAATTGCTGATAACGAGCTATCCTTTTGATGCGTTTACTTTCTTCTGTTTCAAAAAGAATAAAATTTTTCATTATATCCAGAAGGTTTTCTTTTTCCAATAATCCCTGAAGGAAAATATTCTGACCATTATTTTCTACATCATGAATAGCGTCTTTCTTTAAAGGATATGGATCTTTCCATTCTAGATAATGGTTGTATTTAGAACTAATTGTTCCTGCATACCCATGATACTTATTTAAGATACCTATAAAGAAATTTGTGTAGAATAATTGTTCAATTCCTTCACCAGACTCAGCCTGTCTTAAATTCATATATCTTTGCAATTGCTCGAAGGCATCTTTTTTGCCTACTTTTACATTTGATTGATTTTCTTTAAAAGGTGATTTGCATTCTACTACGACTATAGGAATACCATTAATGTAGATTATTAAATCTGGATAACATGATTTATTAATACCCTGTATTCTAAGCTGACGAACAACTAAAAAATCATTTTTTATTGGTTCTTTAAAATTTATATAATGAACAGTATGCTTTCGTTTTTTTCCTGAACCATCTAAGTTGTGTTTGGCAAGATAAAAACTAATAAGATAAGTGAAATATTTTTTATAAACATGCGTCGTTTTATCGAACCAAATAACCCAAATAAAATACATACCAATATCACTGAAAGTACTACCGCTAATTCAAAAGGAATGTATTTAAAAATAGTTACTACTCAGGCATTCCATT
>JAGMES010000309.1 GCA_023128035.1 Halanaerobiales bacterium
GTGGGGGTCTTAACTCAAAAGATAATTCTAATAAACCGGTACTCCTTAATGCAAAGGGCGACCGGTTTTTTTATTTTACAATTGCACATATTCAAAAAAAAGAAGGAAATCAAGTAGTTGTGGCTAAGTATAGTAGGTAGTCAAAAAATTATAAAAAGGAGACTTCATTTGTGAAAAAACCTATCTTTAATTTTTTTCTAATTTTATGTATTTTATTTATATCATCATCATACTCACTTGCAGCAAATCAATCAAATAAATCGATTCATGAAGTTATTGTTGATGAGCAAACTAATGATCGATACTATGTAGAAAATGATGAAAGATTTAAACAGATTGAGCAGCCTTCAGTTGCCGTTGCTCTTGGTGGGGGGGGGGCTAGAGCTTTAGTAAATGTCGGAGTTTTAAAAGCTTTGGAAGAAGAGAATATTCCCATTGATATTGTAACCGGAACAAGCATGGGTGCAATTGTTGCAGTTTTATATGGAAGTGGAATCTCAGTTGAAGATTTAGAAAAATTGGTTACCGAAGTAGATCTTACTCAGATGTTTAATTTAAATTTCCCATTTGTTGAATCATTAATAAATGCTGAAGAATTAAATCAGTTTCTTGAAGAGATAGCACCTGCGAAAGAGTTAGAGAATTTTCCAATACCCACTGCATTGTTAAGTTATGATTTGACAAATGGAGTAAAATATATTCATACAACAGGTGATATTTCTGCCGCTGTTCAGGCTCCTTATGCTATACCTCTGTGTTTTCCTGGGCTGAAAATGGGTGATTTATTTCTCATTGATGCTGGGATACTGGAATTAACCCCTTCAGAAACTGCAAAAGTTTTGGGAGCAGATTTAGTAATAGCTACAACTGCATTTGACGAATTGCCATATACAAATTATGATAAATTAATACGTTCTTTTATGAGAATGATTAACCTTATCAAAGAACAATACTCAAAAAAAATTATTGATAAATATTCTGATGTAGTTATTGTTCATGATGTTGGCGATTTTTCTTTTATGGACTTTCAATTAGCACAGGATTTCATTGATTTAGGTTACAATGAAACGAAAAAGCAGATTCCTGTAATAAAAGAGATGCTGGCAGAAAAAAATATTCCTTTGAGAAAACCTATTTCGAAGAGTTCTTTAGATTTAGGTCCATTTAAAAGAGATCTCAAATATGGTCGACTCATTTTAGATGGTTCAATCCTAAAACCTTTATTTTATTATGGAAAAGATTACTCTATCTTTAAACAAAATTTATTTAAAGAGTCTTTTTTTCAATCTCAATATGGTTTTGAGTGGAAGAATAGAAAATTAAGTACACTCTTTTTGACTAATGGATTTAAGTTAGATAATTTAGAAACAAAGATGAGATTTAGTAAAGTGACTCCTAATATTGACCTGATTGGTAAGATTGGCATATCTCCACAAAGAAAATATTATGAGGCCGAAATAGTGTACTATAGTCCTTATAATTATACGCAGGCTTTTGGATTTAGTCATTTAAACCAGAATAATTTTCTTAAATTCCGTAATACGTATGATTTAAAAAAGAATCAGTATCAAATGTCAGGAGAGACTGATTTATTGATTCCAATTCAAAACCTAGATAATTATGAAAGTTATGAAGTTGTGACTTCACATGACTTATTATATAAGATGAATGATGTTTTTTCGGTTAATCCGAAGTTACTTTTTAGCAGCGCAGAATCAATAAATACTCCAATCATTTATCGAGGTAAAAATCAAACTAAACCACTGCAGGCATCTGTAGATATAACTTATACTAAGAATTTTCCATATTCATTAGAAATCATTCAGATAATTCAGGTTATAGGTATTGACTATTATTCATTTGTTGATTTACAAAATGACTGGAAAGAAACGGATTTGGCTATTGGTGGAGGAGTAAATGTAGATTTTAAATTGTTAGGATTAAAATCTTCTACGGTTGGTGGATATATTTCTTATGATTTAGCTGAAAAGGTCTCCAAATTATTTCTTGAATTAGATTTCACATTTTAATAATATTTTCGGAAGAAGTTTTCAGAAAGAGTATAATGCCCCCATTTTTTACAAGTGGGGGGCATTACTATTAGAGCACTTTTAAGCGAGTTTACTTCACCGCTTTGTTCAACGCATCCAATAATTCCTCTACATCAAATCCATGGACATTTGCCGCTTGTTCTAATGATTCACTAGTGGCAGATAGACAACCTAGACAATGCATACCAAACTGTTGAAATACTGGTACCGTTTCGGGATGTGCTTGTAAAACCCCTGCAATCGTCATTTCTTTTGTAATTTTCATAAATAATTCCTCCTTTTTATAATTAAAATGTAATAAACGTAGTTATTATATTGACTTGAATCCACACAAATGATCTTCATCCTTCATATAATCATATTTTACAGTGGTTGCGCAATATTCAAAATATTTTCTATCAACCACTTTAAAAACTCCATCTCTGAAGGCATTGATTCCAATCTTTTCTATGAAAGTACCTACTAGATCAGGCATCTGGGCATTTTCTATATAAAATTTCATGATACCATCAAAGATTGCTTCAACTTCCTCAGCTGTTCGATTTTTGATCAAAGTCCAACCAACTCTTGGATCATGTGCCCCACTTCCACCTACAATAATATTATAGCCGTCATCAGAGCTAACAATCCCGATGTCTCGAATCGCAGGAGATGTACAAGAAAGGTGGCAGCCACTTCCGCAATTTTTTCTAATTTTGCAGCATTCATTAAACCTCCTGCTACATAAGGAGTAATAGCAAAAGTATCTGGATCAATTTGTTTGTTTGCACCTAATGGAATTTTTTTCATTTCATTCACCAACTTTTTCAGATTAAACCTTTTCAGGAAGGTGTTTGTCTAGGTATTTGATGACTGGAGCCAATTTAACAAGCGTAGGGGCTCCTTTTAACCAGACAATTTGACGAAGTACTTCTAACACTTCTACTCTAGTTGCACCATTTGCGACTGCTTTTTTTAATTCCAATATTGTTCTAACTTCATGGTCATCAAAGATAGCAGAAGCCAATGCGATCAAATATTTATATTTTAAAGGAATTACGTCATCTCGCCAGATGAGATGGTGATAATCTGCTAAAAGATTTTGTACATCTTCACCTAATTTTTCACGAATATTTTCTTCACGAATATTCTTCTCTTGATTAGTATTACTGGACAGTCAAAAGTTCTTTGGAAATTTCATAAAAAAATATAACTCTTCAAGCTGATTTTGTGGTATCCTTTTAGCTAGTAAACAAAAAAGGAGATACGTCATCAGTGAAGA
>JAGMES010000031.1 GCA_023128035.1 Halanaerobiales bacterium
ATATTAATCTTGAATGTCGGGAGATTGACAATCGTTTGGAGTTCAAGTTACAGTATGCTACAAGATTATTTAAAAAATCGACAATGGAGAAATTTACAGAACATTTCTGTAATGTTATTAAAGGAGTTATTACTAATCCAGAGATAACAATTGGAGATATAGAGATACTTTCAGAAAAAGAAAAACAGCAGATAATATATGATTTTAACGATACCAAAACAGATAATCCAAAACATGCTACTATGCATCATTTTTTTGAAGAACAGGTGTTTAAATCACCAGAAAAAGTAGCTTTAAAATATAAAGAGAAAGAAATGACCTACATAGAGTTAAATGAAAAAGCAAATCAATTAGCAAGATTTTTGCGAGACAAAGGTGTTAAACCTAATACTATTGTAGGAATATGTGTTGAACGTTCATTTGAGATGATTATTGGTCTTCTGGGAATTTTAAAAGCTGGAGGAGCGTATCTGCCAATAGATCCAGAGTATCCAGTCGAAAGAATAGAATTTATGCTACAAGATACTAAAGCGAAAATTTTATTAGCTTCCAGTCACCAGTTAAAAGAAGTAAACTTTGCTGGAGTTACAATAGTTTTAGATGATCTGGATATGGAAGCATATGTTAGTCATAATCTCACAAATTATAATCAACCTAATGATTTAGCATATATAATCTATACATCTGGTTCAACTGGAAAGCCGAAAGGGGTAATGATTGAACATCAATCAATTTTTAACACTTTGAAATGGCGAACCAGGTACTATCAATTTGCTGAAAATGATACAATTTTGCAAATTCCCTCTTTTGCCTTCGATAGTTCTGTTGAAGATATATTTGCTACGTTGATCAGTGGATCAAAATTAGTACTTATTGAACAGAAGAATAGATTGAACCTGGAATATTTAAATGAACTTATGCTAAAAAATAAAGTTACTCATTTTCTGATTACTCCAAATTTTTATAAAACTTTATTAGAAGAGATGCCAGATGGATTAACCAATCTCAAAGCAGTTACTCTTGCAGGCGAAAGTTTTACAAAAGAATTAGTTAAAGATCATTTTGAAAAATTACAGAATGTCAGATTATTTAATGAATATGGTCCAACCGAAAATAGTGTATGTTCAACTATATATGAGTTTAATCCAGATAACATTATAATAACTATTGGAAAACCTATTGACAATGTTAAGTGTTATATTTTAAATAATAAAAACAAGGTCCAACCGATTGGAGTATCAGGAGAGTTATGTGTTAGTGGTTCTGGTCTGTCGCGAGGATACTTGAATCGTCCTGTATTGACTGAAGAAAAATTTGTTCAAAATCCTTTCAACAGTGCAGAAAAAATGTATAGAACAGGAGATTTGGTAAGATGGCTGGATAATGGAATTATTGAATTTTTGGGTAGAACAGATCATCAAGTTAAGATAAGAGGATTTAGAATCGAGTTAGGTGAAATAGAAAGTCATTTATTGAAACATGAAAGAATCAAAAATGCACTTGTTATAGCTCGTACTGATCAAAATAATGACAAATATCTTTGTGCATATATCGTAGAAGTTAGTGAAATTTCAGTAGTAGAATTAAGAACATATCTAACGAATATTCTACCAGATTATATGATTCCACAATATTTTATTAAATTAGATAAAATACCATTAACATCAAATGGTAAAGTTGATCTAAAAGCATTACCAGAATCGACAGATAAGATTGAGACAGGGATCCACTATGTAGCTCCAACTAATGAAATTGAAGCAAAACTGGTTGATTTTTGGTTAGAAATATTGAACGTAGAGAAAATTGGAGTGAATGATGATTTTTTTGCTTTGGGTGGATATTCATTAAAAGCGATGCAACTATCAGCTAAAGTTTCTAAGGAATTTAATAAGGAACTTCCACTCCGAGTGATATTCAACTCTCCAAACATAAAAGGATTAGCAAAATATATCTTAGGAGTAGAAAAGAGCAGGTACGAAAATATAAATGTTGTTGAAACAAGAGAGTATTATACTTTATCTTCAGCCCAAAAACGACTTTATGTACTAAATCAGCTTGAAGGTAAAAATATTTCTTACAATATGCCTAGTTTTGTATATATAGAGGGCGAATATAGTCTAACAACTTGTGCAAACGTTTTCGTGCGATTAATTAAACAACATGAAGTGTTAAGAAGTTCGTTTATCTTAATTGATGGAGAACCAGTTCAAATAATTTATGAAGATGTAGATTTTGACATAAGGTATGCTGAAATTGATGAGAATGAAATCGCAAAAAGTGTTAAAAAATTTATTCAACCATTTGATCTAAGTCAAGCTCCACTATTGAGAGTGGATCTTTTGAAGATAAAAGATAAAAATAAACACTTATTGATGATTGATATGCATCACATCATCTCTGATGGACTTTCAATGGAGATATTAATAGAAGATTTTATTCAATTGCATGATGGCAATGATTTACCTAAATTAAAGATTCAGTACAAAGATTTTTCAGAATGGCAAAATAATTTTTTACAGTCTGATGAAATCAAAGTACAAGAAAAGTTCTGGTTAGATATCTTTAGTGAAGAGATTTCAGTACTTAATCTGCCCACTGATTATTTGCGTCCTGCAGTTATGGACTTTACAGGATCAGTTAGTAAGTTTCACATAGTAAGAGATTTAGCAGATCAACTAAAAGAACTTGCATCAGGTAGCAGCACAACATTATATATGATTTTATTGGCAGTGTACAATATTTTATTAGCAAAATATGCTGGACAAGAAGATATAGTAATCGGTTCACCTATAGCTAACCGCTCACATCCCGATTTAGAGAAGATCATGGGAATGTTTGTGAATATGTTAGCTATGAGAAATTATCCTACAGAGGATAAAACTTTTGCAGAATTTATAGCAGAAGTCAAAGATAATGCATTATTAGCATATGAGAACCAAGATTATCAGTTTGAAATGTTAGTAGAAAGATTAGGCTTAGAAAGAGATTTAAGTCGTAATCCATTATTTGATACAGTATTTGCATTACAAAATTTTAACTTCACTCAAAAATCAGCCGGAAATATAAAATTCACACCTTATCCATTTGAAAATAAAATAGCCAAATTTGATCTAACTTTAAATGCTGTGGACACTGAGAATGGAATTGATTTTGATATCGAATATAGGACAACATTATTTAAAGATGAGACTATTAAAAGAATGGGTTATCATTATATTAATATCATAAGAGAGGTAGTTAAAAATCCAGATATAAGTCTTAAAGATATTGAAATTATATCAGAAGAAGAGAAGAAGCAGATTCTCTTTACATTTAATGATACCTATAAGGATAACCCAACTGACAAAACTATAACCCAATTGTTTGAAGAACAGGTTAAGAGAAATCCTGATAAATTAGCTCTAGTATTTGAGAATGAGAAAATTACATATCAACTTTTAAACCAAAAATCCAATCAATTAGCGAGAATGTTACGAGAAAAAGGAGTAAAAACTGATCAGATTGTAGGTATTATAGTTCGACAAGGTATTGAAATGTTTATTGGAATTTTAGCTATTCTAAAAGCTAGAGGAGCTTATTTACCAATTGATCCTGAGTATCCAATAGAGCGAATAAGGTATATGCTTGCTGACAGCCAAACTTGTCTATGCCTATCTTCTAAGAAATCGTTTAATAAAATTGATTTTGCGGGTGAGATTATTAATTTAGATGATGAAGAGTTATATGAAAATGATGCTTCAAATCTAGAAATGATTAAGCAAATTAATAATCTAGCATATGTGATCCATACTTCTGGCTCAACTGGTAAACCTAAAGGAGTATTAGTAGAACATAGGTCACTATTGAATTTAATATATTGGCATAATGACTATTATCAAGTTACTGAAGCAGATAGGAGCACCAAATATGCAGGGTTCGGATTTGATGCTTCAGTATGGGAGATTTTCCCTTACATAATTAAAGGTGTGACAATTTATATTATCAGTGAAGAGATGAGATTAGATATCAAAAAACTTAGTAACTACTTTGAAGAAAATCAGATAACTATTAGTTTCTTACCAACGCAAATTTGTGAGCAATTTATGAATTTAGAAATACCTTCATTGCGAAAATTACTTACCGGTGGAGATAGATTAAAATCTTATATCAAGAGAAATTATCAACTCTTCAATAATTATGGGCCAACAGAAGACACTGTAGTAGCAACAGCCTGTGAGATTACCGAAGATTATGCGAATATTCCAATCGGTAAACCTATTTATAATACACAAATTTATATTCTGGGGAATTCCAATCAGTTGCAACCAATTGGAATTCCAGGTGAGTTATGTATATCTGGTAAAAGCCTTGTTAGAGGATATTTAAATCGAGAAGAACTGACTAAAGAAAAATTTACTATCAATCCATATACTAACGAAAGAATGTACAGAACAGGCGATCTTGCAAGATGGCTTCCAGATGGTAGTATTGAATTTTTGGGTAGAGTAGATCAACAGGTAAAGATCAGAGGATATAGAATTGAACCTGGTGAGATTGAAAATCAAATATTAAGTCATGAAGCAGTTAGAGAAGCAGTGGTTGTAGATATAGCTGATAAATATGATAATAAATATTTGGTAGCTTATATTATTGGAGAGATCTCAATATCTGATTTGAAAAAATATTTATCTAAAGAGTTACCAGACTATATGATTCCCCAATATTTTGTCATACTTGAAAATATGCCAGTAACCGCTAATGGAAAGATTGATCGCAAAGCTTTACCACGACCTGAGATAAAAAGTAATGATAATGAATATATTGCTCCTGGAAACGAAACAGAAGAGAAATTGGCTAAGATATGGTCAGAAGTTTTGGGAGTAGAGTGTGTGGGAATAAGTGATAATTTTTTTGAGTTAGGTGGCGATTCCATCAGAGCAATTCAAATAGTAGCTAGAGCCAGTCAAAGAGGACACAATATTACGGTTAAAGATATTTTTAGATATAAAACCATTACTAATATTTTAGAAAACGTAGATTATCGAAAAAAGAAGTTTACAATCTCTCAAGATGATGTGGAAGGGGAAGTGTTACTGACACCGATTCAAAACTGGTTCTTTCATCAAAAATTTACTTACCAACATTATTGGAATCAATCAAATATATTCTCTATAAAGGATGACGTGGATTTAGAATTATTAGAAGAAGTATTTAGAAAACTTATCAAAACTCATGATGCTTTAAGGATGGGATATAAGTTTGATGATGACCAGATTGTTCAGTTTAATCGGAGAAATGACGAGATTGATTTTGAATTAGATGTGATAGATTTTGCAGCCTATTCTTACAAAGTTCAAAAAGAGAAAATCAAACAGATCAGTGAAGAACTTCAGAATAATTTGGATTTAGAAAATGATTTATTAATTAAAGCATTTATCTTTGATCTTGGTAGTAATGGAAAAAGATTATTGATTCCTATTCATCATTTAGTAATTGATGGTGTATCTTGGAGAATACTATTAGAAGATTTAGAAGAGCTATATCAATCTAAATTGCAAAAAACTCTTCCACTAAAAACAACCTCTTTTAAAGAGTGGAGTTCTAAGTTAAATGAATACGCTAAAGAAGAAAATATCGACATAGAGTACTGGGAGAAGATAGATACATCAAAAGTAAAATCACTAGTTACTACAGAATCTGAGCATAATTATTGGAAATACTTTAAAAGGAAAAATATTCAGTTAGATGAAACTCAAACCGAAATCTTATTAACTAAGGTTAACTTTGCTTATAATACGGAGATTAATGATATTCTCTTGACCGCTTTAGCTAATTCATTAATGGAAGTGATGGAATCTGAAAATTTGTTATTGACTTTAGAAGGTCATGGAAGAGAAGAGATAATTGAAGATGTAGATATCTCAAGAACAGTAGGTTGGTTTACTAGTAGTTACCCTGTTTATTTTGAACGTCAAGAAAACATTGAGAAATCAATCAAATATGTTAAAGAAAATCTACGTAAGATACCAGATAGAGGTATTAACTGTGGGATTGCAAGATATTTGCAGAATCAGTCAAAATTGCAACAACTAAATCCTGAGATTTCGTTTAATTACTTAGGACAATTTGATGGAGTGATAGCAAAAAATGATAAAAGCATTCTTAACGATTGTATAGAGGAGATTGGAACAGGAATTCATTATGAAAATAGTCATGTTAATTTGATTGATATTATTGGATTGTGTATAAATGGCAGGTTGGAATTAAGAGTAGATTATAACTTAAAGTATATTCAAGATGATCTTATTGCTGATTTTATGATGCTATATAAAGAACAGTTACTGAATTTGATCGATCACTGTGTCAATAAAATAGAATCCTCTGTAACTCCTTCTGATTTTAGAGCAGAGAGGATATTTGATCTTGAAGGATTTGAACTTATTGCGAAGAGATATAGCAATATATTAAAGATCAATCCACTTACTCCAATGCAGGAAGGGATGTTATTCCACAGTTTATCTAATGAAAAGGGAACTAATTATTGTGAGCAAATCGGCTACTTTATAGATGGAGATATTGATATAGAAATGTTTAAAAAGTCCTGGACAAAAACTCTTGACCGTCACGAAATATTTAGGACAGAGTTTGTTTGGAAAGAGTCTAAGAAGCCAGTTCAAATAGTTTTACAAGATAAAGATGTAGAAATACACGAACATGATATATCAGATAAAGATAGCATTGAACAAGAAAAATATATTATTGAATTCAAAAATGGAGATTTGGATAATGGTTTAGATATTAATAAAGGAAAATTAAATCGCTTGTCTTTAATAAAACTATCTGAGGATAAATATTATGTTTGTTGGACATTCCACCATATCGTATTAGATGGTTGGAGCGGGCCAGTAGTTATCCAATCCCTACTCGAAATATATTATGCTCTAACAACTGACACAAAGATGTCAGCTAAATCATCAGTAGATTTCAGCGATTATTTAGAATGGTACAAGAAGCATGATTGGCGAAAAAGTAAAAAGTTTTGGAAAGATTATTTGCATGATTTCACAGAACCGACATTGCTACCAGTAGATAAAAACGTAAGTAATAAAGAGGTTATAACTAAAGCTGAAACAGTTCAACTGGAATTTGATCAAGAAAAAACAGCCAAGATCAATCAATTCTGCAAGAAGAAGAATATAACCATGAATGCCCTGATTCAAACAGCCTGGGGAATTCTGCTTCAGAAATATAATAATACAGACAAAAGCTGCTTTGGAATGACTGTTTCAGGAAGACCAGGGGAGATTGATGGTGTCGAAAATATAGTAGGTTTATTTATTAACACACTTCCTGTAGTAGTTAGGAACAAAGATGGTTATAGAATCAAAGAAATGCTAACAGATCTTAATCGTGAGTTAGTAGAGATCAGAGAAGACGGGTATATTTCATTAACTGAGATACAAAAAGTTAGCAATATTGATAACAGTCAATCTTTATTTAATACACTTTTGGTATATGAAAATTATCCACTAAGTTCTGTGAAAGTAAAAGATGTTGGTTTTAATATCTCTTTTAATTCAATTTATTCATTAACTAACTATGATTTAGCAGTTGTTGTGGGAAGTAATGAAAGAACGACAATAAAACTTACATATAACACCCAACTATTTGATTCTACTGATATAAATCTTATTTCCAGTTATTTAGCTAACCTAATTGATAAGACGCTCAAGAACCCAGAATTATTGGTTTCAGAACTTGAGATGATTGGAGAAGATGAGAAACATGATTTAGTAGTAAAATTTAATGATACAAAAGCAGATTATCCAAAGGAAAAGACAATTCAGCAATTATTTGAAGAATGTGTTGATAAAACACCAGAAAATATTGCAGTTATCTATAATGATCAACGATATACATACAGAGAATTAAATGCTAAGGCGAACTATCTAGCGCAAGTTTTGAGAGATAAAGGTGTGTGCCAGGAATCAGTAGTTGGAATTTTAGTAGGACACTCAGTCGAGATGGTTGTAGGAATCTTAGGGATTTTAAAAGTTGGGGGTGTTTATCTTCCAATTGATCTAGACTATCCAGATGAACGGATTGATTATATGTTGCATGATTCAGGAACAGAGATTCTGCTAACTCAATCTGAGCTTCGAAAAGTCAGCAATATTGAGATTGATAGAGTATTTCTTGATACCCTGGTATATGCTGATGAATCTCAGAACCTACATCAAGTTAGTAATCAGAGTAACCTAGCTTATATTATTTATACTTCTGGTTCTACTGGAAAACCAAAAGGGGTAGCTATTGAGCATCAATCAGTGGTTAATTATCTTAGTTGGTTTATTCACGAGGCTAAGGTAACTCAGACCGATTTGTCCATTCTGCTCTCATCATATGCTTTTGATTTAGGGTATACAGTATTTTGGTCAACTTTAGTGAGTGGAGCTAGTTTACATATAGTTTCAGATACTTTATATAAAGATGGCAACTTACTGATTGATTATCTTTCTTCCAACTCAATTACATTGATAAAAGCAACACCATCTATGTTTAATATGTTGATCAATAGTCCTAATTTTATCGCTAATAAATTGAACACTCTCAGAATGATCGTCTTAGGTGGAGAGAAGATTAGAATAAATGATTTAGAAATTTACTTACAACACTATCCCGAAATAATATTTATGAATCACTATGGTCCAACTGAAACTACAATAGGTTGCTTAAGCATAATGATTGATCAAGATAGTTTAACAACCTTTGCTAAGAGACCCACAATAGGTAAACCGAACAGCAATGTTAAGGCATATGTATTAGATCAAAACAATCAGATTCAACCAGTAGGAGTTATAGGAGAATTATGTATTTCAGGAGAAGGATTGGCTAGAGGTTATGTGAATAATCAGCATCTTACTAATGAAAGATTTATTGAAAGTCCTTTCATAAAAGGAGAAAGATTATATAAAACAGGTGACCTGGCGAGAATTCTACCAGATGGTATGGTAGAATTTATCGGAAGAATAGATCACCAGGTTAAAATAAGAGGTTTCAGAGTTGAAGTTGGTGAGATCGAAAAACAGTTATTAAACCATGCTTCTGTTCAAGATGTAGTAATTATTGCTAGTAAAGATGGAGATGGTAATAATTATCTTACAGCATATATTATTGGAGAGGAAGCAGTCTCAGTACTTAAAAATTACTTGAGAAAAAATTTACCTGACTATATGATTCCAGCTTATTTTGTTCAGTTAGATCATTTCCCAATGACTGCAAATGGAAAGTTAGATCGTAAGAGATTACCTTTGCCACAAGAGAGTATAAATCTTGATACCAAATACATAGCTCCGACGAATACATTAGAAGAAAAAATTGTAGAGATTTGGTCAGATTTATTGGAAGTAGAGAAGATCGGAATTTATGATAATTTTTTTGATCTAGGAGGCCATTCCTTAAAAGCTACACAATTGGTAGGTAGAATGTTTAGAGAAATGAATGTAGAGATATCATTAACAGCAGTATTTGAAAAACCTACCATTAAAGAACTTGCTAATCATATCAATAATATAGAACAGAGCAAATATGTATCTATAGGAAAGACAGAAGAAAAAGAATATTATCCGTTATCATCAGCGCAAATGAGGATTTTCCTTTTGCATCAGATGAGTGAAGTTAATATTGGCTATAATGTGCCAACAACGTTAATTATCGAAGGCAATTTGGACTATAATCGTTTTGAAATAGCAATAAATGAGCTAGTTAGACGACATGAAGCTTTTAGAACTTCTTTTGAATTAATTGATGGAGTACCTGTTCAAAAAATTCAGCAGGATGTAGATTTAGATATCTTTTATCTAGAAACAGCAGAAGATGAGATTGAAGAGATCGTGAAAAAATTTATGCAGTCTTTTGATTTAAGCAAAGCACCATTGTTAAGAGTAGGGTTGTTAAAGACTATTGATAAATATTTCTTTATTTCTGATATGCATCATAGTATCTCTGATGGATTTTCAAGAGGTATTCTAGTAGATGAATTTATTAACCTATATGCAGGCACAAAACTGTTAGACTTAAAAATTCAGTATAAGGATTTTACAGTTTGGCAGAATGAATTTTTCTTATCCGAAAAGTTTAAAAAACAAGAAAATTATTGGTTGGAGAGATTTGCGGGAGAACTCCCAATTCTTAATATGCCGACAGATTTTCCAAGACCTTCTTTAAAGGGATACGAAGGTGATGTAGTATATCAAACTCTGGATAGCCAATTAACTTCGAGTCTTTCTGAACTTGTATCAAAGAATAACGCTACACAGTTTATGATTTTATTAGCAGCATATACCGTACTATTATCTAGATACACAGGTCAAGAAGATATTGTTGTAGGCTCTCCAATAGCCGGTCGAGAACATGCTGATTTAGAGAATATTATTGGAATGTTTGTTAATACACTTGCTTTGAGAAATAATGTCTCAGATGACAAGACCTTTGTAGAATTTTTAAACGATGTTCGCCAAAGCTGTTTGGAAGCTTTCGAAAATCAGGATTATCAGTTTGAAATGCTTGTAGAGAAGCTTAGTGTTGAACGGAGCTTAAGCAGAAACCCATTATTTGATACTATGCTAGTTTTACAAAATAGAAATGTTAAAGAGATCGCTATTCCAGATTTAAAGTTCACCCCTTATGATTTTACTAATCAGGTTGCTAAATTCGATTTTACGTTGCAGGTTACGGAGGGGGCGGATGGGCTGGAGCTGGCCCTGTATTATTGGACAAAACTCTTTAAACGCGAAACTATCGAGAGATTATTAAATAACTTCACAGTATTGCTCGCTAATATAATTGAAAACCCAACATTAAAGCTTTCAGAAATTGAAATAATCTCTCCCGAAGAAAAGCAGAAGCTAATATATGATTTTAATAATACCAAAAATGATATAGTTGAAACAACAATATATCAATTATTTGAAGAACAGGTTCAAAAACATTCAGCTGAGATCGCCATCACATTTGACAGACAAAATCTAACATATCAAGAATTAAATGAAAGAGCCAATCAACTTGCTAGAACACTTAGACTAAAAGGTCTCAAGCCAGATCAAGTTGCAGGAATAATGGTTGAAAGATCACTTAAGATGGCTGTGGCAATATTTGCAATCTTAAAGGCAGGAGGAGCATATCTTCCAATTGATACTGAGTATCCAGAAGAAAGAATCAACTTTATTCTAGATGATAGTAGGACAAATCTTTTATTAAGCCTGCGCCATCTAACTGAAACTATTCAGTTTACAGGTGAGATTATTTTTCTGGATGATGAAGCTAATTATCATCAGGATGTAAATAATCTTGACTCAATCAATCAACTTACAGATTTAGCTTATATTATCTATACTTCTGGAACAACTGGTAAGCCTAAAGGGGTAATGATTGAACATGGTAGTATAGCAAATACAATCTATTGGTTTAAAAATGAATATCAAATGTCTAGCGAAGATCGCTTACTCCAGATAGTCTCATTTGCATTTGATGCATTTTTGATCAGTTTTTTTGGGACATTATCATCAGGTGGTCAAATTGTGCTTGTAAAGGATAGTGAATCCAAAGATCTTGAGGTGTTACTAAACTATATCGTTACAAAAAAAATAACTTACTTACTTTGTCCGCCGTCCTTATATATGAAGTTACTAGAGAATTTGACCGTTGAAGAGGCTGCATCATTGAAAGTAATAATTATGGGTGGTGAAGCAATCACTACAAAACTGATTGAAATGAGCAGAAACTTTAATCCAAATATAGAAATGGTTAATGAATATGGCCCTACTGAAAATAGCATAACCTCTACTGTACATAGAAATATTCAAGATAGTTCTCAAGTAACCATAGGTAAACCAATTGCTAATACGCAAATATATATTTTCGATAAAAATAATCAGCTCACACCAATTGGTGTAGTAGGAGAGTTATGTTTATCTGGAGTTGGATTGTCAAGAGGTTATTTAAATAGGGTAGATTTGACTAATGAAAAGTTTGTGTTTAACCCATATGCAAAAACAAGAATGTATAGAACAGGTGACCTGGGAAGATGGTTACCTGATGGAAGTATTCAATTTTTGGGGAGAATAGATCATCAAGTTAAAGTTCGCGGATTTAGAATAGAGCTAGGCGAGATTGAAGCTCAATTGCTCGAATTCAAATCAATCAAAGATGCTCTCGTCATAGATTTAAAGGATGCTGATGGCATGCAATATTTGTGTGCTTATATAGTGACAGAAGAGGAAGTATTGGTAGGAGATGTGAGGCTATTTCTAGCAAATAGAGTGCCTAACTATATGGTTCCAGCACATATTATTATTCTCGAAGAAATGCCGCATACACCTAATGGAAAGATCGACCGAAAATCACTACCAAAACCTGATGGAAGAGTAACGACAGAATATGTAGCACCTACGAACAAAATCGAAGAGAGTATAGTAATAATTTGGTCAGAAGTATTAGGCACAGCCAAAGTAGGAATTTATGATAATTTTTTTGAGCTAGGTGGCCATTCATTAAAGGGCGCTTCTATAGCTTCGAAAATGAATCAAACATTCAATATCGAAATCTCTCTAAAAGATATCTTTAAGTGTCCTACTGTTAAAGAACTTGCTGAATTTGTTAGCCTTGCAGAGGAAAAAAGATTTTCCTCAATTGAAAAAGTAGAAGATAGAGAGTATTATCCACTTTCTTCAGCACAAAAAAGATTATTTATTCTAAATCAGTTAGAAAGTGAGACCACAAGCTATAATATGCCTAATCTGATGCTGATAGATGGAGATTTAAGTTTAGAACGATTGGAGAAAGCATTTAAAGATTTGGTGGAAAGACATGAAGCTTTAAGAACTTCTTTTGATTTAGTTAATGGTGAACCAATGCAAAAAGTTCACAAGGATTTAGAATTCAATGTAGAGTATATGGAAGGTTCGAAAAGAGAAGCAGAAAAAATTATTTCAGAATTTATCAGACCTTTTGATTTACGAAAAGCGCCGCTATTTAGAGTAAAAGTGCTTAAAATAGTAGATCAATATTTGTTGATGTATGATATGCATCATATTATTTCTGACGGAATATCTATAACTATTTTGATCAACGAATGGGGCAGATTATATCTTAGAAGAGAGCTGACTGATTTAAGGATTCAATACAAAGATTTTGCGGTTTGGCAGAATCACAGATCCCAGTCTCCTGGTATTAAAAAGCAGGAAGAGTTCTGGTTGGAGATGTTTACTGGGGAGATTCCAGTTCTAAATATGCCAACAGATTTTTCGCGACCTGCAGAGATCTGTTTTAAAGGAGATATGATTCATTTTGAATTGAATCAAAAATTAACGACAAGGCTAATTCAATTATCAACAAAAAATGGTACAACTCTATACATGACACTTTTATCTGCTTTTTACATTCTCCTATCTAAATATTCTGGTCAGGAAGATATAGTTATAGGTTCACCAAGTGCTGGCAGATTCCATGCAGAATTAGATCAGATAATTGGATTATTTATTAATACTCTAGCTATACGAGCATATCCAAAAAGCTCTAAAACTTTTGCAGAATTTTTACAAGAGATTAAAGAAAACTTTCTAAGAGTATATAATAATCAGGATTATCCATTTGAGAGATTAGTGGAGAAACTTAATATTGAGAGAGATTTAAGCAGAAGTCCACTATTTGATGTGATGTTTACCATGCAGAATATGGAGCAGGCAGAAATCAAAATTGATGAATTAAAATTTACTCCTTATCAGGTTGCAGAGAAAGAATCAAAATTTGATATAACCTTAAGGGCGGCAGAGATAAATAATAAAATCAAGTTTGTGCTTGAGTATAGTATTAGTCTATATCAGAAAGAAACGATGCAAAGGTTATTATCTCATTTTGTAAACATACTAGATGAAATTACTCAAAATTCAGAGATAGAGTTACGAGACATTGAACTGCTTGCACCAGAAGAAAAGAATGAGCTATTATTTGACTTTAATGATACTAATAAAGAGTATCCAGAGAAAGAAACAATTTATCAACTATTTGAAGAACATGTTGAGAGAGAACCAGATAAAATAGCAGTTTGCTTTGAGGATCAAAAAATTTCATTTAGAGAGTTAAATGTTAAAGCTAATCAATTAGCACGAGTTTTGCAGGAGAAGGGTGTCCAAGCAGATACGAGTGTCGGGTTAATTATGGAAAGATCAATTGAGATGATAACTGGAATTTTAGGTATCTTGAAAGCGGGAGGAGCATATCTGCCGATTGATTCAGGATACCTAGCAGAACGGATCGAGTATATGATTAAAGATTCAGGAACAGAGCTACTAATAACCAAATCAAAACTACAGGTTAATTTTGATTTACCGATTGAAGTTATAGATATTGAAAGTATACCATCAAACTATAAATCTTCAAATCTTGCGTATTCAAGTAGTTCGAATAATCTAGCATATATTATCTATACATCTGGTTCAACAGGTAATCCGAAAGGGGTAGCTATAGAACATGCTTCTCTAGTTAATTATACCCATTGGTTTATTGAAACTGGAGAGATATCAGCAAAGGATTCTTCCGCGTTATTGTCATCATATGCTTTTGATCTTGGATATACTGTGATCTGGTCAAGTTTAGGAAGTGGTGCAGAGCTACATTTAGTAGCAGAGGATTTGTATAAAGATGCGAATCAACTAATAGATTATCTTATCGAACACAAAATTACCTTTATTAAAGGAACACCATCTCTCTTTAACATGTTGGTGAATAGTTCAAGATTCGCTGATCATAATTTATCTGAACTTAGGCTAATAGTTTTAGGTGGAG
The DNA here is from genome assembly GCA_023128035.1 of Halanaerobiales bacterium. The sequence goes on from JAGMES010000031.1 coordinate 14,824, forward strand.
AAAAGATCAGAGCAAATGATTTAGAAATATACCATCAAAAATATCCAGAAGTAACATTTATGAATCATTATGGGCCAACCGAAGCCACAATAGGCTGTATCAGTCATTTGATCAACAAAGATAGCTTAGTTAAATTTATTGAAAAACCTGTAATCGGTACATCAAATAGCAATACTAAAGCATATATTCTGGATAGTCAGAAAAAGCTGGTTCCAGTTGGTGTTGTTGGAGAACTATATATTGCAGGTAAAGGATTAGCTAGAGGTTATCTAAATAGACTTCAGCTTACAGATGAACGGTTTATAGAAAATCCATATATATCTGGAGAGAGATTATATAAAACGGGTGACTTGGTTAGATGGATGCCAAATGGTATGATAGATTTTATTGGTAGAATAGATCATCAGGTTAAGATTAGAGGATTTAGAGTCGAGCTAGGTGAGATCGAAAAACAGTTGGCAAATCATATCAATATAAATGAAGCTGTAGTTATAACAAGAGAAGAAGAGGACGGTATTGATTTGGTGGCTTACATAGTGGAATCTGAAGAGGTAGTAATAAGCAAGTTAAGAGAGTACCTTTTGCGAAAATTACCTGAGTATATGATTCCATCATACTTCATTAAGTTAGATAAATTTCCATTAACGGAGAATGGAAAACTTAATCTTAAAGCTTTACCAGAGCCAATTACTAATATTGCAAGAGATACTGATTATGTCATACCAACTAATCCACTTGAAAAAGAGATGGTTAAACTTTGGTCAGAGGTACTTAGAATTGAAGCGATAGGAGTTAATGATAATTTTTTCGAACTAGGTGGTCATTCACTCAAAGCTACAGTATTAATGGCAAAGATTCATCAGATATTAGGAATAGATATTCCTTTAAAAGTAATCTTTAAACACCCAACTATCAAAGAACTAACTCTTTATATGGAAGAAAAGAAATCTGAAAACAGCTTTTCAACCATAGAAAAAGCAGATGAAAAAGAATATTATCCATTATCATCTGCACAAAAGCGGCTATTACTTATTAGCCAGCTAAATCAAGATAACACAACTTACAATATGCCCCTAGTAATGCTTATCGAAGGAGAATTAGATCGAGAAAGTTTAGAAAATGCATTTAAGAAATTAGTCCAAAGACATGATTCCCTTCGAACATCATTTACCATAATTGATGGTGAACCAGTGCAAAAAATTGAAGAAAGTGTAGACTTAGAGATTAGCTATGTAGAAACTGATAAAACTATTGAAGAGGTTATTTTAGAATTTATAAGACCATTTGATTTAGCAAAAGCACCTTTATTAAGAGTGAGTGTTGCAAAAGTTGGAAGTAAGAATATTTTCTTATGTGATATGCATCATATCATCTCAGATGGAATTTCAAGAAGTATTTTGCTTCAAGAATTTATCTCATTGTATGCAGGAGAAAGTGTACCAGAATTAAAATTGCAATACAAAGATTTTGCTGTTTGGCAAAATCAATTTTTCCAAACTGATGAGTTTAAAAACCAGGAAAAATATTGGTTAGAAAGGTTTAAAGATGAGGTTTCAGTTCTCAATCTTCCAACAGATTATTCAAGAGCAGAAGTAGTGGACTTTGCTGGAGATGTAGTAAGTTTTCTGATTGAAGAAGAATTAACTACTAAACTTAACGAATTGGCGTTTCAAAATAATGCAACACTTTATATGGTATTATTGGCTGCATATAATATTTTGCTCTCTAAGTATTCAAGACAGGAGGATATAGTGATTGGTTCACCGATTGCAGGAAGATCACATGCAGAATTAGCTAATATTATGGGAGTGTTTATTAACACTTTAGCTATGAGAAATATTCCTGCAAAAGCTAAAACATTTATTCAATTCTTGAATGAGGTTAGGGGAAATTCATTAAAAGCTTATGAAAATCAAGATTACCAATATGAAATGTTGGTTGATAAATTGAATATACAGATTGATACAATCTTTTTGATGCAGAATTTAGACATAGTTGAGGTGAAGATTCCAGGATTAAGATTAATTCCAATAGACGCAGAAATAAATGTAGCCAAATTTGATTTAACTCTAACAGCAGTTGAAAGAGATAGCCAAATAGCTTGTAATTTTGGATTTCGAACTAGTTTATATAACAAAACTACGATAGAGGAAATGGCCAAAAACTTTGTTAGGATACTTGGTCAAATTACCGAAAATCCTGATATTCTCCTAAAAGAGATAAACTTAGAAAGCAGCTTAAAGATTGTTGAAAGTACGGAAATTGATTTTGAGTTTGGCTTTTAGTACATTAGTCAGACATATTTATGTCTGACTAATGTCCCTACGAAGGGAGGCAAAAAGATGGACAATACAAATATAAAAAAGAACATATTATTGTCTGATGGAAAATTTGATACAGAGAGAAATTATTGGTTACAAAAATTAGATTCAAGTGTGGTGTTTTCTTACTTTCTTAATGATTTTAGTAAAGTTGATTCTAGAAAAAGAGAAGTGTTGCAGTTTTCATTTTTAGATTCTGTCATTGATAAAATTTCTGCTTTAAGTAAAAACTCAGATTTTGCTCTTTTCACTATTTTACTGACTATTTTTAAATGTATGCTCTATAAATATTCTGGAGAGCAGGATTTAGTTATAGGAACTACGATTTTTACAAAAGAGAGTGATGACAATTTTTTGAATAAAATTTTGCCACTTAGAGATATAATTAAACCAAATCAGATCTGTAAAGAATTACTTTTAGAAGTTAAAAATACAGTGGTAGAAGCAAATAATAATCAAAACTATCCTGTGGAAGAAATATTCAGCGAGCTTGATTTACCTTTGTTTAAAATCGGATTTATTTTAGAAAATATTCAGAGCAAAGTACATTTTAAAGCTTATGATTTGGACATAGTTGTATCATTTCTTCGCCGTCAGGATTTATTAGAAGGTAAGTTTGAATACAATCCAGGTTTATATACAAAGGATACTATAGAAAGGATTATCACTCAATTTAAAAAAGTCGCAGAGTTATTTATGGAAAATATAAATTCAAAAATTGATGATCTTAATTTACTGACAATAAAAGAAAGAGAACAACTAATATATGACTTTAATGATACTAAAATAGAATATCAAAAAGACAAAACTATTCAGCAGTTATTTGAGGAAGAGGAAGAGAAAAGACCAGATCAAACAGCAATTATTTTCGAAGATCAAAAGATAACTTATAAGGAACTAAATAATCGTGCAAATCAACTGGCTAAAATTTTAAGAGGAAAAGGTATCAAACAAGATCAAATTGTAGGAGTTTTGCTTCAGCGTTCTCTTGAAATGATTATAGGGATATTGGGAATTTTAAAAGCTGGTGGAGCGTATTTACCACTTGATCCAGATTATCCAACAGAGAGAATAAAATATATGTTAGAGGATAGTCATGCTAGTCTGTTACTTCTAGAAAAAGATATTGCTGATATAGGCGAATTTAGAGGTGAGAGGATTAATCTTGCTGATGAAAAGTTATATATAGGCGATTCATCTAACCCTGTAAATGTAAATCAAGCAAAAGATTTAGCTTATGTAATCTATACATCAGGTTCGACAGGAAACCCTAAAGGGGTTATGATCGAACATAGATCTGTACACAATTTTATTACAGCGATTAGTGATCAGATAGAATTTACACCAGAAAAAACAATATTATCTTTAACAACTTTCTCATTTGATATATTCGTCTTAGAAACATTAGTGCCACTTACAAGAGGAATGAAAGTTGTAATTGCTAATGAAAAGGAACAGATGATTCCTGAATTATTTAATGATGCATTGCTAAAAAATGATGTAGATATGCTTCAATCAACTCCTTCACGAATGCAATTATTAATAAGTGATGAAAGCAATTTAGAAGGTATTAGAAACTTAAAAGAAATTTTGATCGGTGGAGAGGCTTTTCCTGAAATATTACTAGAAAAATTAACTAGTTTGACTAAAGCGAAAATTTATAATATGTATGGTCCGACAGAGACTACAGTTTGGTCAATGATCAAAGATTTGACTCATGAGAAAGATATTACTATAGGGAAACCGATTGGTAATACAGATGTATATATATTTGATAAAAGTTTAAATTTAGTTCCGCTAAACGTACCTGGGGATTTATATATTGCGGGAGATGGATTGGCGAGAGGCTATTTGAATGAGTTTGAGTTGACTGAGGAGAGATTTATTGCTGGCCCGTTTGGTGAATACAAAAAGATGTATAAGACAGGCGATACTGCTAGATGGCTTCCAAATGGAGATATAGAGTTTTTAGGTAGGAGTGACTATCAAGTAAAAATCCGAGGATATCGTATTGAATTGGGAGAGATAGAAAAACAAATTGTATCTTATCCTAACGTAAAAGATGCTGTGGTAGTGGATAAAGAAGATGCAACTACTTTTAAAATCCTTGTGGCATATATAGTTACTGATGAGGAGTTATCAGTTGTAGATATAAGAACACATCTTGCGAAAACTTTGCCTGATTATATGATTCCATCATATTTTATTAAATTAGATCAATTACCGCTCACACCAAACGGAAAATTAAATAGAAAAGGATTACCTAAGTTAGATAAAAATATTTTGAGTGGACGAGAATATATCGCTCCGACCAATGAAAAAGAGGAAAGATTAGTAAGTATTTTTTCGGAAGTTCTTGAGATTAAAAAGATAGGTATTAAAGATAATTTCTTTGAATCAGGAGGACATTCTTTAAAGGCAACGACTCTTATATCAAAAATTTATAAGGAATTTAGTATAAACCTTTCATTACGCCAACTGTTTGAATCACCAACAGTTGAAGGTTTAGCAAAATATCTAAATGGAGCAGATGAGACAGCTTATCAAAAAATTGAGCTTACAAACAAAAGAGAATATTATCAATTATCTTCTGCACAAAAACGACTATTTGTATTAAATCAGATGAATCCTGATAGTACTAATTATAATATCCTTGGCTTTATGTACATTGAAGGTAATCTAAATATTGAGCGATTAGAAAAGACTTTTAAAGAATTGATCAATCGACATGAATCTTTTAGAACATCATTTGAAGTGGTTGATGGTGAGGTAGTTCAGAAAATTTACCAAGATATGGACTTTGAAGTATCTCATTTAAACTCTAATGAAGATAATTTAGAGAAATTAGTGCAAGAATTTGTCCAACCTTTTGATTTGAGTAAAGCACCATTATTAAGAGTGGGGTTAGTAAATTTACCAGATAAATATTTATTAATGTTTGATTTACATCACATCATTGCAGATGGTGCATCGCTAGGTATTCTGACTAATGAATTTATAAGTCTATATCAGGGTTATGAATTACCAGATTTTAAGATTCAGTATAAAGATTTTGCGGTATGGCAAAATGAACTATTCCAGTCTGAGAATATTAAAAATCAGGAAAAGTACTGGCTAGAAGTTTTTAAAGGTGAAATTCCTGTACTTAATCTGACTACAGATTATCCACGACCAATGGAGATGAACTTTGAGGGCGAAAGACTTCACTTTGAGATATCAAAAGATATGAGTGAAAAGTTGAATAAGTTAGCTGTTCAAAATGAAGCAACAATGTACATGACACTCTTAGCTTTGTATAACATTTTTTTATCTAAATATACTGCCCAGGAAGATATTTTTATTGGTTCGCCAATTGCAGGAAGAACACATATTGAATTAGCCAATATAATAGGAATGTTTGCCAATACTCTTGTTATGAGAAGCAGACCAATAGGTGATAAAACATTTGTTGAATTTTTAGGGGATGTTAAGGAAAATACTTTGCTTGCCTTTGAAAATCAGGATTATCCTTTTGAGATGTTAGTAGATAAGTTGAATCTTAGATCAAAAAATAGAAATCCATTGTTTGATACTATGTTTGTACTTCAGAATGCCTCAAAAGAGGTTCAAATAGATCAGTTAAAGTTTACTCCATATACTTTTGAAAATAAAGTAGCTCGTTTTGATCTAACTTTAGCTTGCGCTGAGACGAACAATGGAATTGTCATGAATATTGAATATCGGACACAACTTTTTCGGAGAGAGACGATTGCAAAGTTTAAAGACCATTTTATCAATCTTATCGAACAAGTTGTTAATCAATCTGATCAAAAACTAAGAGATATTGAAATGATTAGCGGAACAGAAAAAGAGCAGATATTATATAAATTTAATGCAAGAAAAGTAGATTACCCTAATGATAAATATATCTATCATTTATTTGAAGAACAAGTTGAAAGAACACCAGAGGATCATATAGCAATCATATGTGGTAATCAAGAGCTTACTTATTCTGAATTAAATTCGAAGGCTAATCAACTTGCGAGAGTGTTGAGGAATAAAGGTGTAAAGCCAAGAAAACTTGTCGGAATTATAGTTGAACGTTCATTTGATCTAGCAATAGGGCTTTTGGGGATTTTAAAAGCTGGTGGTGTATATGTGCCAATTGATTCAAAGTATCCTAAGGAAAGAATTAATTATATTTTGGAAGATAGTTCTGCTGAAATATTACTCACTCAAAGTCATCTAGTAGAGCAGATTCCTTTCGATGGTGAATCAATTTTTTTAGATAATGAAGAACTTTATAAAGGTGACGATTCTAACCTAAACGCAATGAATCAAGCGAATGATTTAGCGTATGTTATCTATACATCAGGTACAACTGGTAAACCCAAAGGGGTTATGATTGAACATTGTAACCTAGCTGATAGGATGAACTGGTGGCGTGATGAGTATAAACTAAACATGGATGATCGGACATTACATTTACTTTCTTTTGCATTTGATGCTTTTGGAGTTGGATTTTATGGACCATTGGTATCAGGGGCACAGATGGTATTAGTGAATGATGACGAGTTGAAAGATCTATTAGCGATTAAGAATTATATTGCTAATAAAAAAGTCACTCGTATAGGTGCTCCACCATCTATTTTACAGGGAATAGTTGATTGTATAATACCAGAAGAAGCACGTTCTTTGCGTACGATATCATATGGTGGGGAAAAAATCAGCACTAAACTTATCGCAAAAATTAAAGAGTTGAATGAAGATATTGAACTTATAAATGAATACGGGCCGACTGAGAACACCATCACTTCCACGATTTGTAGAAATGTTCAAGACTGTTCACAAGTTACTATCGGGAAACCTGTTTCAAATACTCAAGTTTATATACTTGATAAACACGATAGAATTACTCCAATTGGTGTTCCAGGAGAATTATGTTTATCTGGAACTGGAGTAGCGAGAGGTTATCTAAATAGACTTAAATTAACTGAAGAGAAATTTGTGATCAATCCATATACTGGTGAGAGAATGTATCGTACTGGTGATTTTGCAAGATGGTTACCAAATGGTGAGATTGACTTTTTAGGTCGGATAGATGATCAGGTTAAAGTTAGAGGATTTAGAATAGAATTAGCTGGGATTGAGACAGAATTATTGCAGTATAAAGGAATTGCAGAAGCAGTAGTCATAGACTCTATAGATCAAAGTGGTCATACTTATCTAGCAGCTTATATTGTTACTGAAGATGAATTATCCTCTGGAGATTTGCGAAAATATCTTGCCAAAAATTTACCAGAGTATATGATTCCATCATATTTTATTAAATTAGACAAGATCCCACTAACAGTAAACCACAAAGTTGACCGCAATGCATTGCCAAAGCCAGATAAAGAGTTGTTAACAGAATATGTACCTCCAACCAATGAGATTGAAGAAAAGCTAACACGGATTTGGTCTGAAATTTTAAGTGTTGAAAAGATTGGTATTAATGATGACTTCTTTGACATAGGAGGCCATTCATTAAAAGCTACATCTTTGGTAGCGAAAATATATAAAGAATGTAATGTGGAGATTCCAGTTAGAGAAATCTTTAAGAATCCAACTATTAAGGAGCTAGCAGAATACATAAGTCAAACAGAAATAAAAGAATATATTGCAGTAGAACCTGTTGAAGAGAGGGTGCATTATCCAGTCTCTTCTGCACAAAAGAGGTTATATATAATTAATCAAATCGAAAACAGAAGCACCCATTACAATATGCCTGGTTTCTTGCTTATCGAGGGCCAACTGAATGTAGAACTTTTAGAATTAGCTTTTAAACAGTTAATTCAAAGACATGAATCCTTAAGAACTTCTTTTAAATCCATTGGTGGAGAAATAGTTCAGATAATTCATCAGGAGATTGACTTTGAAGTTGTATATTGTGAAGCATCTGAGGATAATTTAAAAAATTTAACCTACGAGTTTGTTAAGCCTTTTGATTTAAATCAAGCTCCATTACTTAGAGTTTCCATAGTAAAAACACCTAACAATTATCTTTTAATGTTTGATCTTCATCATATTATTTCTGATGGCGTTTCAATGGGAATATTAATCAATGACTTTATTGACTTATATCAGGGAAAAGAATTGGATGAAATGAGGATTCAGTACAAAGATTTTGCTGTTTGGCAGAATAATTTTTTTGAATCAGAGGAGATGCAAAAGCAGGAAGAATATTGGCTAAATAAATTTGCTGGTAAAATTCCTGTACTCAATTTGACAACTGATTATGCCAGGCCAGCTGTACAGAGATTTGAAGGAGGACATGTAAATTTTGCGATTTCTAAGGAACTAACCACCGTTTTAAATGATGTAATTAAAGATAAAGGTGTTACACTTTTTATGTTTCTTCTAGCAACTTATAATATCATTTTATCTCAATATAGTGGACAAGAAGATATTGTTGTGGGTATTCCAATAGCTGGAAGAGCACATTCAGATTTAGAAAAAATAATTGGAATGTTTGTAAATACATTAGCTTTACGAAATCAACCTCATGCAGAGAAGAAGTTTGTAGATTTCTTAGAAGAGGTAAAAATTAACGCATTGGCAGCTTATGAAAATCAAGATTATCAATTTGAGATGATTGTTGAGAAGCTAAAATTAGAGCGAAATTTGAGTCGGAATCCTCTTTTTGATGTGGTGTTGGATCTACAAAATATGGACACATCAGTAAGAGAGATTGATAATCTAAGATTCAGACCATATGAGTTTACAACTCAAACTACTAAATTTAACATGGCTCTTCATGCATCAGAAGTTAATGGTACTATTGAATTTATTTTAAATTATAACTCTAAGCTATTTAAGAAGAAATCAATTGAAAAGATGACTGAAAGATTTAAAGAGATACTTTCTATGGTAGCAAAAGATCCTGAAATACCAATCGCTCAATTTAAACTTTTATCAGAAGTGGAAGAGAAACTATTATTGCATGATTTTAATCAGAACTTACAGACTGATATCATGAGCAAAGGATCAATACAGAAATTATTTTATCAGATGGTAGATAGATATCCAGAAAAAATAGTGCTTGAATATGGACAACAAACTATTCCATATGCTGAGCTTGATGAAAGATCAAACTTGTTAGCAAACTGGATAATTACAAAAGGCTATAAAAAAGGTTCTCACATAGGAATTTTAGTAGATAATCGAATTGAACTGATTACTATAATCTTAGCGTCTTTAAAATCTGGTGTTGTATTTATACCATTTGATGCTGCCTATCCATCTGAAAGATTAGCAAAAATGATGCGCAATGTTAATCTGAATCTTATTTTTACTGACTTTAACAAGACTGATTTAGCAGTAGAAATATTCGTAAATAATGATCAGAAACCAGAGATTGCTATTGTAGCGAAAATTATTGAAATAGCTAAAAATACTCTTACGCCAGAAAGACCACAGGATCTGAGCAAACCTAATGACAGTGCATATATTTACTTTACATCGGGTTCGACTGGTCAACCAAAAGGAATATTGGGTCGTTATGCAGGGTTGTTGCATTTTATCAACTGGGAGATTGAGAAGTTTCAAATTGATAGTGAGTATCGTATAAGTCAACTTACTGCTCCAACATTTGACGCATTTTTAAGAGATGTTTTTGTCCCATTATGTGTTGGAGGGACTTTATGCATACCAGATGAGAAAGAAATACTTTTAGATGCTAATAAACTTGTGGAGTGGATTGATAATTCTAGAATTAATTTAATCCATTGCGTACCTAGTATATTTAAATTAATTAACATATACGATTTGACTTCCAAAAATTTCGCAGTACTAAAATTTATTTTAATGTCTGGCGAAAGAGTCAAAATAGCAGATTTATTAAATTGGTATGATATTTTTGATTCGAGGATACAGTTAGTCAATTTATATGGTGCTAGTGAAACGACAATGATAAAAATGGTTTACTTAATTAAAGCAAGTGATTTGGAGAGAAGAATTATTCCTATCGGTGAGCCACTTACTGCTACTAAAGTATTAATTGCCGATGAGAATTTAAATCCATGCAAACCAGGAATAATTGGCGACATCTATATAAGAACACCTTATATGTCTCTAGGCTATTATAATGATTCAAAATTGACTGCTGAAAAATTTGTGCAAAATCCGTGGATTGATAATCCTTGTGATCTGGTTTATAAAACAGGAGACCAGGGTAGAGTTATGCCGGATGGTAATATAGAATTTATTGGGCGTAAAGATAGTCAAGTTAAAATTCGTGGAGTGCGGGTTGAGATAGGTGATATCGAAAACCAAATCTTACAGAATGAATCAATTAAAGAAGTTGTTGTGACTGACAGATTAGATGCTGATGGAAACCTGTATCTTGTAGCATATTGCACGGTTACTCAGAAAATTTTACTTTCGAAAATTAGAGAATATCTAGCAGTTCGCTTGCCTGAATATATGCAACCAACATATTTTGTTGAGTTAGATAAGATGCCAATGACTCTGAATGGTAAAATTGATCGAAAAGCTTTACCTGAACCAGATCATTCTTTGAGCTTAAGTGTCGAATATGTGGCTCCACAGAATGATATCGAAAAAAGACTGGCAAAAATTTGGTCTAAAATTTTGAGTGTAGAAAAGATTGGAGTTTATGATAAGTTCTTTGATTTGGGTGGCCATTCTTTAAAAGCTATTAATTTTACTATGAGAGTTAAAAAAGAGTTTGATGTAGAAATGCCGTTAACAGAAATTTTCAAAACACCTACGATAAAAGAACTTGCACAATTTATTAAAAATGCTGAAGAAAAGATATATAAATCAATTGAGCCAGTCGAAGAGAGAGAGTATTACTCAGCATCTTCTGCACAAAAAAGGTTGTATATTTTAAATCAGATGGATAGAGATAGAACTAATTATAATATGCTTGGATTTATGTATGTTGAAGGTGATTTGGATAAAGAACGATTTGAGCAGACATTTAAACAACTTGTTCAGCGACATGAGTCCTTTAGGAGTTCTTTTGAATCTGTTAATGGTGAAATCATTCAAAGAATTCATTCAAATGTGGATATTGAAATCTTTTATTTAGAGTCTCAAGAAGAAAAAATTGAAGAATTAGCTAAAGAATTTGTTAAACCATTTGATCTAAGCGAAGCACCTTTAGTTAGAGCAGCACTTGTAAAATTACCTAAACGATATCTTTTGATGTATGATATGCATCATATTATTTCAGATGGTGTTTCGATGAATATTTTGGTTAATGATTTTGTCAAACTATATCAGGGTATGGAACTTCCTGAGCTGAAGATTCAATACAAAGATTTTGCAATATGGCAGAATCAATTGTTTAGTTCTGACGCTATACTTGAACATGAAAAGTATTGGTTAGAGAGCTTTGCGGGTGAGATTCCTGTTCTTGATTTACCGACTGATTATCAGCGACCAAATCTAATGAGTTTTGAGGGCGAAAGATATCATTTTGAAATATCAAAAGAGTTACAAAGTCATATTAATGAGTTGGCTTCTAAAAACGGAGCAACTCTTTATATGATATTATTGGCAGTTTATAATCTTCTTTTAGCAAAATATACAAGTCAAGAAGATATCATAGTAGGTTCACCGATTGCTGGTAGATCTCATGCGGATTTGGAGAAAATCATTGGAATGTTTGTAAATACTTTAGTGATCAGAAACCATCCAGTAAGTGGTAAGAATTTTCTTAATTTCTTAAAAGAAGTTAAAGAGAATACATTAAAGGCTTTTGAGAATCAAGATTATCAATTTGAGATGTTGATCGATAAGCTTAATATAAAAAGAGATTTAAGTCATAACCCATTATTTGATGCGATGTTTATTCTTCAAAATGTGGGAATGTCGGAAAGTGTTATTGGAGATATCAAATTTATCCCATATGATTTTGAGAATAAAGTGGCCAAGTTTGATCTCTCTATGCTGGCTATAGAAACTAACAATGGGATTAGAATGATTTTGGAATATCGGACAAGGTTATTTAAGAGAGAGACGATGGAAAGATTAGCAAGTCATTTTATTAACTTAATCGAACAAATAGTTGTTAAACCGGAACTTATATTAGGTGAATTTGAGATTACTAGTAGTGCTGAAAAGCAGCAGTTACTGTATGAGTTCAATGATACAAATAGAGATTATTCAGAAGAAACAATAGATCAATTATTTGAAGCACAGGTTAAGAGAAGACCAGATCAGATTGCTGTTATTTTTGAAGATGAACAGTTAACTTATGAAGAATTAAATCAAAGAGCAAATCAATTAGCCACAATACTGCGCCAAAAAGGTGTAAGAGAAGATCAGTTTGTAGGAATTATGGTTGAACGATCTATTGAAATGATTGTTGGAATGTTGGCAGTCTTAAAAGCAGGTGGAGCGTATCTGCCGATTGATCCAGAGAATCCTCTTGCAAGAATTCAGTTTATGCTTGAAGATAGCGATACTAAGATATTACTTACCCAAAATCATTTAGCAGCAAAAGTGCAGTTTGCTGGAGAAGTAATTGATCTTACTGATCAACAATTATGTGCTCATGAAGTTCAGGATATCAAGCCAATTCATCATGTTAAGAATTTAGCATATCTGATTTATACATCAGGTTCAACTGGTCAACCCAAAGGGGTTATATTAGAACATCAAGGTATAGCTAATTTAAAACATTTCTTTACAGAAAACCTTGGTATAAATGAAGAAGATCGGATTATTCAATTTGCATCATCTGCTTTTGATGCCTCAGTATGGGAGATATATATGGCGTTATTAACTGGTGCAAGATTATATTTGATCAATAAAGATATAATTAATGATTATCATAAGTTCAGCTGCTATCTAAATACTAATAGCATAACTATTGCGACATTACCACCAGTTTATTTGACTAACTTAAATCATACTGAAATTAAACATTTAAGAATGGTTATCACCGCAGGTTCTACTACAAACTTTGATTTAGTAAAGAGATGGAATCAAAATATTGAATATATTAACGCTTATGGGCCAACTGAAACAACCATCTGCACATCGATCTGGAAAGCATCAGGAGAAAATGATTACAAAACTGTACCTATTGGAAAACCAATTGAAAATACTCAAGTTTATATACTTGACTCAAATGACCAACTTGCACCGATTGGCGTAATTGGAGAGTTGTGCGTTTCAGGTGTAACTTTAGCTAGAGGATATCTAAACAGACCTGAACTAACTTCTGAAAAGTTTGTAAATAATCCTTATACTGGTGAGAGAATGTATCGAACTGGTGATTTAGCAAGATGGTTGCCAGATGGAAATATTGAGTTTATTGGTAGAAGAGACTACCAGGTTAAAGTCCGAGGTTATCGAGTCGAGTTAGGTGAGATTGAAAAACAGTTGTTGCGTTATCCTAAGATCAAAGAAGCAGTTGTTGTTGAACAAAAATTATCTGCTGAAGACAATTATTTAGCAGCATATGTTGTTTCAGATGAAGAGGTTATAGTCACTGACTTAAAAGCATATTTAAAAACTAAACTACCTGATTATATGATTCCAACTTATTTTATACGTTTAGATAAGCTTCCTTTAACTATAAGTGGTAAAGTTGATCGCAAAGCTCTCCCTAAACCTGAAGATAGTCTTATGAGAAATGAGTTTGTCGCACCAACTACCGAAATAGAGGCAAAATTATTAGAACTATGGACCGGAATTTTAGGCAAAGAAGGGTTTGGAGTAACTGATAACTTCTTTGATTTGGGTGGTCATTCACTAAAAGCAACTTCTCTGATAGCAAGAATTCATAAAGAATTTAGTGTGGAGATTCTTTTAGGAGATATTTTTAAAAAACCGACGATTAGAGAACTCGCAGGGTGCATAGAAAATGCTACTCAAGGAGTTTATGCATCTATTGAGTTAGTTGGAGAGAGAGAATATTATCCTACTTCATCTGCACAAAAGAGAATATTTATATTAAATCAGTTAGAACAGAAAAGTATTAATTACAATATGCCAGGATTTATGTATATAGAAGGCGAGTTAGATAAAGAAAGATTTAGGTACTCTTTTGAGAAATTAGTTGAACGGCATGAATCTTTTAGAACTTCATTTGAATCCATTGATGGTAATATTATCCAAAAAGTTTCTCCTTCAAACGATATTGAGTTTGAAATTAAATATTTTATAGCCATTGAAAATGAACTTCCAGAATTAATAAAAGAATTTATTAAACCATTCAACTTGTCAAAAATACCACTTTTCAGGGTAGGACTTGTTACTTTGCCGAATAAATATGTACTCATGTTTGATATGCCACATATTATTGCTGATGGTGTTTCGATGAGCATAGTAATTAATGATTTTATGAGAATCTATTCTGGAGAAGAATTATCTGAATTAAGAATCCAGTACAAAGATTTTGCAGTTTGGCAGAATCAGTTTTTCAATTCAGATAAGATTAAATTACAGGAAGAATATTGGTTAAAAACATTTGCTGGTGAGATTCCAGTGCTAAATATGCCAACAGATTATCAAAGATCACGTGATATGAAGCTTAGAGGTGGAAGAGTCAGTTTTGAAATTGGAGAAGAGTTGACAGATGAGTTAAATACCCTTATATCTCATCAGGGTGTAACAACTTATATGGCGTTATTGGCAGTTTACAATCTACTTTTATCAAAATATGCTAACCAAGATGATATCGTAGTAGGCACACCGATTGCAGGAAGATCTCATTCGGATTTAGAGAAGATTATCGGAATGTTTGTGAACACTTTGGCTATTAGAAATTATCCAACTGATGATAAAACTTTCTCGGAATTCTTAGATGAAGTTAAAGAAAATGCTCTAAAGTCTTATGAGAATCAAGATTATCCATTTGAAATGTTGGTTGAGAGATTAGAACTGGATAGGGATTTGAGTCGCAATCCATTGTTTGATATAATGTTTGTTCTGCAAAATCTACAGAATACAGAGAGAGTTGAATCTAATCTAAAATTTACTCCTGTAAAATATAATAATACTGCTGCAAAATTTGATCTAGAAATGAATGCTTTTGAAACAAAAAATGGACTTTTATTTGATATAGCATATAGTACAAGCTTATATAAACGTGAGACGATAGAACGAATGGCAGAACATTATAAAAATATTTTTCGACAAGTAGTTCAAAACTCAGAGATAAAAATAAAAGATATAGAGATGGTCACTGATGAAGAAAGAAGGCAGATATTATATGAGTTTAATGATACGAAAACTGAGTTCTGTAATGATCGAACAATTTATCAGCTGATTGAAAAAGAAGCAGAGACAAATCCAGATAAGGTAGCACTTAAATATATTGATAAAGAAGTAACTTACCTGGAACTTAATCAAAATGCAAATCAGTTAGCGAGAATTTTACAAGCTAAAGGCTTGCAATCAGACCAACTTGTCGGTATTTTATTTGAACGATTTCCTTTAATGATTGAGAGTATTCTTGCAGTCTGGAAAGCAGGCGGTGGATATATTCCAATTGATCCTAATTATCCAATGTCAAGAATAACAGGAATCTTAGGAGATTCAGAGGCAGTAGTATTACTTACAGAATCTCAATTTATTGATACAGAGATTAAGAATAAATATAGTGCTGAAATAATTGAGTTAGATGTTATGGAAAATGAAATTCGTCAGCAAAATGTAGATAACCTGGATCTGAAGATAGATATGAATAGTCTAAGTTATGTAATTTATACATCTGGTTCAACTGGAAAACCTAAAGGGGCGATGGTCGAACATATCGGAATGATGAATCATATTCGTGCAAAAATCAACGATATTAAGGTAGGAAATGAGAGTATTGTTGCCCAGAATTCATCTCATTGCTTTGATATCTCCGTATGGCAATTTTTCGTGGGGCCAGCAGTTGGCGGTAAAACTATAATCTATCCAAATGAAGTAGCGATGAATCCAGAAATATTTATTGATCAGATCATTCAAGATCAAGTAACGATTTTAGAAGTCGTACCATCATTCTTAGCATCTTTCTTAGATTTTGTTGAATTGAAATTCCGTGAATTGAATAGCTTAGAATATCTTTTAGTTACAGGGGAGGCAGTTAAGCCAAATCTTGTAGAACGTTGGTTTAATTATTATCCTAATATTCCAATGGTAAATGCTTATGGGCCAACTGAGGCCTCTGACGATATTACTCACTATTTTATGGATAAAACTCCAGAGTTTGAACGTGTTCCGATTGGTAAGCCACTGCAAAATTTTCATATCTACATTGTCGATAAGAATATGAAATTAGTACCGATTGGTGTCCAGGGAGAGATTGTGGTATCAGGTATTGGAGTTGGACGAGGCTATTTAAATGACCCAATAAAAACAAAAAAAGTTTTCATGGAAGATCCGTTTATTGATGAGAAAGGTGTTAGACTCTATAAGACAGGTGATTTGGGTTGTTGGATGAAAGATGGTGTGATTGAATTTTTTGGTCGCATTGATCATCAGGTGAAAATCAGAGGATTTAGAATTGAGTTGGGAGAGATTGAGAGTAAACTAGTTGAACATGATAAAGTAAAGGAATCTGTTGTATTAGATTTTGAAGATATGGATGGGAGTAAATATCTCTGTGCATATATTGCAACTGATGAAGATATTGATATATCTAAGATCAGAAAATATCTACTCACTACTTTGCCAGAATATATGGTTCCTGGATACTTTATCACTTTAGATCGGTTACCTTTAAATTCAAATGGGAAAATTGATCGTAAAGCGTTACCAAAACCTGATCGAGATATAATCAGTACAAGTGAATTTATAGAACCAACCAATCTTATTGAAGAAAAGTTATCAGATATTTGGGTTGAAATCCTAGGAGTTGAAAGAGTTTCGATAATGGATAATTTCTTCGAAATAGGTGGACATTCTTTAAAAGCTACATCCTTAGTTTCAAAAGTATTTAAAGAACTAAATGTTGATCTTCCATTGCGAGAAATTTTTAAAACTCCAACAATCAAAGAATTAGCAGAATATATTCAAAAAGCTGAAAAGAATATCTATACCTCAATAGAGCCAACAATCGAGAGTGAGTATTACCCAGTATCTTCAGCACAGAAGAGACTTTATATCTTAAATCAATTTGAACTTAATAATACAAGCTATAATATTCCTGGAGTTATGATTATTGAAGGTAAATTAGACATTGAACGTTTAAAGATAGCTTTTGAAAGATTAATTCAAAGACATGAATCTTTGCATACTTCATTTAAATCTATTGACGGGGAAATAGTTCAGGTCGTAGAGCAGAATGTAGAATTTAATCTTCAATATTTGGAAGAATCATCAAAAGAGGTAAAAGATCTTGTTAAAGAGTTCATTAAACCATTTAATTTAGCTAATGCACCATTACTGAGAGTAAAAGTTGTGAAAAGAGCAGATGGGTACTTATTTATGTATGACATGCACCATATTATCTCAGATGGAGTTTCGATGGGGATTTTAATTAATGATTTGATTAGTCTATATCAAGGTAATCAATTACCTGAGCCTAGAATCCAATACAAAGATTTTGCAGTATGGCAAAATAAACTTTTCCAATCTAAAGAGATCGAAAAACAGGAGGCATATTGGTTAGAACTATTTAAAGATGAGATACCAATTTTGAATATGCCTACAGATGCTCCTAGACCAAGAGAGTTAAGTTTTGCAGGAAACCGGATATATTTTGAAATTGATGGAGATTTACAAAGCCAATTAAATGAGTTGGCATCGCAAAATGGTGCAACTATCTATATGGTACTGCTTTCTGCTTATAATATTTTATTATCAAAATATACTCTGCAAGAAGATATAATTGTAGGTTCACCGATTGCAGGTAGATCAGACGTAGAGTTAGAGCAGATCATTGGTATGTTTATCAATACTTTAGCAATGAGAAATCGTCCTGCAGGAGATAAAACTTTCATAGCATTTTTAAATGAAGTAAAAGAAAACGCATTAAAAGCATATGAGAATCAGGATTATCAATTTGAAATGTTAGTCGAAAAACTTAATAATAGAGATTTAATCCCAAGGGATTTGAGTCGAAATCCATTGTTTGATACTATGTTTATCTTGCAAAATGCTGGTGATATGGTTAAAGTAGCGACTGATTTGAAAGTAATACCTTATCAATTTGAGAACAAAGTAGCGAAGTTTGATCTTACTTTAACAGCTACAGAAAGAAGAGAAGGGATAAGATTTGAACTAGAATATAGTACAAAACTTTATGAAAGAGAGACAATTGAAATATTTAGCAAACATTTTATTCAGGTTCTCTTTGAGATGGTGAATTATCCAGAAGCGAAACTCTCTAATCTTGAAATTATTTCAGAAGAAGAAAAAGAAAAATTATTAATAGCATTTAATGATACTGAGGTGGATTATCAAAGAGAGAAGACTATTCATCAGTTATTTGAAGAACAAGTTAAAAAGACACCAGAGAATATTGCCATATGCTTTAAAGATAAACAATTATCTTATCGAGAATTGAACGAGAAAGCTAATCAATTAGCGAATAGTTTACGAGAAAATGGTTTAAGAGAAAATCAATTAGTAGGGTTAATGGTATATCGCTCAATAGAGATGATGGTTGGATTAATGGGAATTTTAAAAGCTGGTGGAGTTTATCTGCCAATTGATTTAGAGTTTCCTGAAGAGAGAATCAAATATATGCTTGAAGATAGTAATACAGAGATTCTACTAACTCAAACAGAATTAATTGATAAGATTTCTTTTACGGGTAAGATGTTTGATTTGGAAGATAGCACGCTATATTCAAAAAATGCAGAAGCTCTTCTAGAGATGACTGACGCACAAGATTTAGCATACATCATCTATACTTCTGGCTCTACTGGAAAGCCCAAAGGGGTAATGATTGAGCATAGGTCAGTGAATAATTTTATCAAAGGTATTGTTGATCAAGTTAAATTTACTTCTGATAAGACAATACTTTCTCTAACAACTATTTCGTTTGATATATTTGTTCTCGAAACAGTTTTACCATTGACTAAAGGGTTAAAAGTTGTGATTGCTACCGAAGAGGAGCAAGTTATTCCAGAACTTATGAATAAAGCTATCATCAAGCATGAAGTAGATATGTTACAGGCAACTCCTTCAAGGATGCAGTTATTACTGAGTGAGGAAAGTAGCTTAGAGGGTTTAAAAAGATTAGAGCATATCTTAATCGGTGGTGAGGCTTTTCCAGTAAAACTGTTGACCAAATTACAAAAACTCACAGATGCGAAGATTTACAACATGTATGGGCCTACGGAAACTACCGTCTGGTCAACTATGCAAGATGTCACTGATAAGCATGAGATTAATATAGGTAAACCAATCGCCAATACTAAAGTCTATATTTTAGATAAAGATTTGCGATTAGTGCCTCAAAATGTGATAGGCCAGTTATATATCGCTGGAGATGGATTGGCCCGTGGATATCTTAATCGACCTGATTTGACTGCAGAAAAATTTATTACTAATCCATTTAACTCTGAGGAACGGATCTATAAAACTGGCGACTTAGCCAGGTGGCTTCCTAATGGAGAGATAGAATTTATAGGGCGCCGAGATTATCAAGTAAAGATCAGAGGATATCGAATAGAGATAGGTGAAATCGAAATAGTTCTCTTAAAACATTCTAAGATAAAAGAAGTAGTGGTATCGCGCGAGCGCGTAGATCAAATAGATCAGACGGGTAATCATTATCTTGTAGCATATTTTGTTTCAGTAGCAGAGTTATCTATAGTTGACCTTAGAGAGTATCTTAAATCTGAACTTCCAGAATATATGATACCATCATATTTTGTTGGACTAGACCAGCTTCCATTGACACCTAATGGCAAAATTAATCGGAATGCATTGCCAGCGTATGATGGAACACTGAATACAGGGGTAGAATATGTGGCTCCAACTAATGAGATTGAAAGAAAATTAGTAGAAATTTGGTCAAATATTTTGGGAGTTGAGAAGATAGGACGAAATGATAACTTCTTTGAACTAGGTGGACATTCTTTAAAAGCTACATCATTGATCTCTCAAGTATATAAAGCGATGAATGTGAATCTTCCTTTGCGAGAAGTTTTCAGAAATCCTATCTTAAAAAATTTGGCAGAGTTGATTAGAGGTGCAGATAAAAATCTTTATTCACGAATTGAGGTAGTTGCTGAAAGAGAATATTATCCAGTAACTTCAGCTCAAAAAAGATTATATGTTCTAATGGTATCAGGAAGTGATAACATAAGCTACAATATGCCAGAGTTAATGAATATTGAAGGTGAGTTAGATATTGAATGTTTTGAGAAAGCTTTTGATGCTCTGATACTAAGACACGAATCATTACGAACATCTTTTGAATTTATAGATGTTGAGGTTGTTCAGAAGATACATCAGAATGTTGATTTTACGGTTCAACATCTAGAAGCAGACGAAGCAGAGGTTGAAAATTTAGTATCTAGTTTTGTAGAACCATTTAATTTGAGTAAAGCACCATTACTAAGAGTAAATTTAGTTAAGATAAAGGATGCAGAAAGATATGTATTAATGTATGATATTCATCATATTATTTCTGATGGTATTTCTATGAACATACTAGTGAGTGACTTTATTAATCTATATCAGGGTAATGAATTACCTAAGATGAGAATTCAATATAAAGATTTTGCAGTTTGGCAAAATGAACTTTTCAAATCAGGCGAGATCGTAAAACAAGAAGTTTTTTGGCTTGATACCTTTAAAGATGGAGTTCCAGTACTGAATATGCCGACAGATTATCAAAGACCAAAAGAGATGGATTTTGCAGGAGCTAGAATCACTTTGGTAATTGAAAAAGAGGTAACAGATAAATTAAATGATTTGGCAAATAGATATGGAGCGACGATGTTTATAGTTTTACTGTCCATCTATAATATTCTCTTATCTAAATATGCTTTACAAGAAGATATAGTAGTTGGGTCGACCATAGCAGGCAGAGCTCATCCTGATTTGGAGAGTATCATCGGAATGTTTGTTAATACTTTAGTTATGCGAAATTATCCTGAATCAGAAAAAACTTTTGCTGATTTCTTGCTAGAAGTTAAGGAAAATGCATTACAGGTATATGATAATCAGGATTATCCCTTTGAGATGTTAGTAGAAAAACTGAACTTAGATATTCCTCAGAATCGCAATCCACTTTTCGATACAGTATTTGTCTTACAAAACTTTGATATGGCTGAGGTACAGGTTGAAAGTTTAAGATTCATACCATACAAATCAGATGTAACAACAGCTAATTTTGATATTATGTTTATCATTAGCGAGAGAGAATCTGGTTTAATCTTTAATATTCAATATAAGACTAAGCTATACACAAAAGAGACAATGGAAATGTTCGCAAAGGATATGAGTAGGATAATTGATACTGTAGTGGATGCTGAAAATATACAATTAAAAGATATTGCATTAGAAGATGAATTGGAGATATTAGAGAGTGTTGCTGATGATGTAGATTTTGATTTTTAGAGGCAGTTTTAAAAACTGATTATCCAACGGCACTTTGTGGTGTCGTTGGATGGTCAATTATAGGAGGCAACCTATGAAAGATAGACGTTTGCAGAATAAAACTATAGCTGGTAGGTTTGAAAAGGAGAAAAATTATTGGTTCGATAAGTTAGCGGGTGATTTGAAGATAAGTGGTTTTCCTGTAGATTTTTTGGCAACTAAAACAACTGAGCAAATTGATTTGGTAGCAATAAATTTTACTCTCTCTACAGAGGTTTTTCAGCGAATCAAGAGTATTTCTAGAGACTCTATTTATGGAGTTTATATGATTTTATTGTCAGGAGTAAATTATATATTATTTAAATATACAAATAATGAAGATCTGATTGTTGGAGCAGCAATACATAAACAAAAAGCAAATACTGAATATATAAATCAGCTATTAGCATTTAGAACAAAGTTAAAAGCTGAGATGAGTTTTAAAGAACTATTGTTCGAGGTTAAAAAGACCATAAAGGAAGCTAATGATAATCAAAATTATCCATTGTATAAAATTGTCGAGGATTTGAATATACCAATCGCTGAAGGCAGATTTCCTTTGTCTAATGTGATGATTTTCTTAAGTAATATTCACGATAAAGATTCTCTAAAAGGCGTAAGGTGTGATACCCTCTTTTCATTCTTTATGACAGATAAAAGTATTGAAGGTGAGATAGAGTATGATCCTTCTTTGTTCAGAGAGGAAACTATTGCACAGATTATAAAACATTTTATCTCATTTCTTGAGATTGCTCTGCAAAATCCAGATTTAAAATTATCAGAGATCGACATTTTGTCAGAGGATGAGAAGAATAGATTACTTTATGAATTTAACGATACTCAAAGAGATGAGCCAACCCAAAAGATGGTTTATCAATTATTTGAGGAACAGGTGGAAAGAGTTCCTGATGAAATTGCGATTAAGTTAGAAAATCAAACATTAACATATACTGAGTTAAACCAAAAGGCGAACCAGCTAGCCAGAGTTTTAAGAGAGAAAGGTGTAAATTCAGATCAATTAATTGGTATAATGGTTGAACGCTCATTAGAGATGGCAGTTGGCATAATGGCGATTTTGAAAGCGGGTGGCGCATATTTGTCGCTTGATCCTGCTTATCCGGTAGAAAGAATTCGCTATATGTTGGGGGATAGTGGGGTGGGGATGGTGCTGGCCCAGCATCATTTAATGGGACAAATTTTATTTGCAGGTGATTGGATAGACATAGAAGATGAAAAACTCTATAATGGGGATATTTCGAATCTGGAATCAATAAATCAACCCAATGATTTAGCATATCTCATTTATACTTCTGGAACAACAGGTAAGCCTAAAGGGGTAATGATCGAACACAAAAATATGTTCAATACAATCAACTGGAGGAGAAGGGAATATCAATTAAACGAAGATGACCGGGTATTACAATTATTCTCATATTCCTTCGACGGTTTTGTGACTAGTTTCTTCACTCCGATTGTATCAGGAGCGAAAGTTATATTCTTAAAAGAAGACCAGCTTAAAGACCCGATGGTATTGAAGAACTGTATTGTTGCAAATAAAATAACTCACTTTATCTCTGTTCCGTCGCTTTATCGAACTATTTTAGAATGCTTAACGCCAGAGGAGACTAAATCTTTGAAGGTGGTCACACTTGCAGGTGAAAAACTAGACTCAAAATTAGTAAGACTGAGTAAAGAAAAAAATCCTGATTTAGAGATAGTAAATGAATATGGGCCAACTGAGAACAGTGTTACTGCAACGATACAACGTGACCTAGAACAGGATACATTAGTAACCATAGGTAAGCCAATCTCTAACACAAAAGTATATATTCTCGACAAAGAAGATACATTACTACCGATTGGAGTAGCAGGTCAAATATGTTTAGCTGGAAGTGGGATTGGGAGAGGGTATTTGAATCAACAAGAATTGATGGAAGAAAAATTTGTAGTGAATCCATATACCAATGAGAGAATGTATAAAACGGGTGATGTAGGTAGATGGTTATCAGATGGTACTATAGAATTTTTAGGCCGGGTTGATCACCAAGTAAAAGTTAGAGGTTTTAGAATTGAGTTAGGCGAGATTGAAAACCAACTATTAAATCATAATGAAATCAAAGAAGCAGTTGTCATTGTACTAGTTGATAAAAATGAAGAGTCTTATTTAGCTGCATATATATTAAGTGATGAGGATTTATCAGTAGATAAGGTTAAAGATTTTCTTAAAAAAGAGTTACCTGAATATATGATTCCATCATATATTATCAGTTTAGAAGAGATGCCAAAAGCGCCAAATGGAAAGATTGATCGCAAAGCATTGCCAGAACCTTTAGAAAATCTAGAAAATAAAAAAGAATATATAGAACCGACTGATGGTATTGAAAAGAAATTAACAACTATTTGGTCTGAGGTTTTTGGTATTGAAAAAATTAGCATGAGTGATAATTTTAATGATTTAGGAGGGCATTCATTAAGAGCTTTATCACTGATTTCTAAAATTTCTAAAGAATTTGATGTTAAACTACCAATGCGGATGTTTTTCAAAGATCCAACTATAAAAGCTCATGCAGAATATATTAAAAAGGCTAAAAAAGATATTTATAAATCTATAGAATTAGTTATAAAGAATGAATATTATCCAATTTCATCAGCTCAAAAGAGACAGTATATCTTAAATCAAATTAATACTGATAGTGTGACTTATAATACTCCAGGGTTTCTATATATAGAAGGTAATTTTGACCAAACTCGCTTTACTAATACATTTAGAGAATTAATTAAAAGACATGAAGCATTGAGGACTTCCTTTGCATCAAATGAAG
>JAGMES010000310.1 GCA_023128035.1 Halanaerobiales bacterium
ACTAATAAATTCTTGTTTAGGAGAAAGTTTAGATCATTGATAGAGGTCTCAGATTTTTGCGGTACTTTTTTAGGGAGGAAAAAAGAAGCAGAAATAGAATTATATTTAAAGGGAGTAGTTTGGAGGAGATCAAGCGATAAGATTATACCTCTTTTTTTAAACATTTATACAATACAAAATGGAAATATGACAGAGAGTTTGAATAAAGGAGTGAATAAGGTTGAACGTTTTAACATTAGTCCAAGAGAGCTTAAAGGATTTAGAAGAAAATAAAATAGCTATATCTATTATAGCCCAACGGTGTTTACGGATTGCAAGTTTAACCAACGACGTACTAAACATAGCTTTTTTTAAGCGACAGTTAATAGGTAGTAGTAAAGAAGAACTAAAAGAATTTGATATGGAACTTACGAGAATGATTTTAGACAACTACGATACTGAGGAAAAAGCTAAAAAAGCATATGAATTTGTATTAGAAAAATGTCAAGACAAGTATTTCAAAACTCGAAGGGTTTTAGATTCAGAGCATTATTATACTTCATCATTGTTTGAGTTTGAAAATTCAATTAATAAGTTAAGGCATGAATTAGAAAAAGTTAAGTCCAGAGGATTTTCAGTTTTTGACATGTATCAAGAAAATAATTATGAGAAAGAATTAGAAAATCTGTATTCAACATTAAAAAAATCTGAAAAGGTTATTAACAATATAAAGTCATATCTGCATTCATATCTGATAAAAGCAGAGACTCAAATTCTAAATAACTCTAATAATGAAAGGAAGGGAAATAGTTTGAAAAGTAAAAAGGTATTTATTATACATGGACATAATGAAGCTAAATGGAGAGAGTTAAAAGATATTCTTAAAGAGCATTTTGGCTTAGAACCTATTGTATTTCAAGAATGTCCAGATATGGGAACTACGACTATTATTGATAAGTTTGAGAAGCACGCAAAAGAGTGCTCCTATGCTTTTGCAATATTTACCCCCGATGACATTGTTGAAAATGGTGATAAAAAATATTTTCAAGCTCGCCCAAACGTTATTTATGAGCTAGGTTGGTTTTGTGCATATCTAGGGCGTGAAAGAGTTTGTATTTTGTTTCAAGAAGGTGAAGGAATGGATATTTTCAGTGATTTTCAAGGGGTACTTCAAAAAAGATTCAAAAGCAATATTAGCGAAAAGTTTAAAGAGATACAACAAGAATTACAAGTAATAGGATTGATTTAAAAGCACCTAAAGGTGCGTTTTTATTTGCTTATATTAAATGAGTTTATATAAATGAATTCTTGTGCAATACATTGTTTTTTATCTAATACATGTTCGGTAGAAGAATAACTAACTTCTTCAAAGTTAGGTGACGAGGTGAATAATATATGACATATTCAACAGAAGAACTTTTAAGAATAACTTTAAGCAATCAGCATTTATTAACACCTACAGACAATATTAAGCAGATCGTTAAGGATTTATGTGGAATACAAGCTCAATATTTTAATAATTCTTTACATATGCTTAGAGTCCGTTATAATACTGACTTAGATCACACCTGTTTAAAAGGTTTAATCAAGACTTGGACTGTTCGTGGAACACTGCACATTATTTCTAAAGATGACCTGAGTTTATTCGTTTCTGCAACACAAAATGATTGGTTTACAAGATGGGGAACTTACTTAAAAAAATATTTTACGCCTGATGAAAGAAGCCAGTGGGAAAAAGATTTATATAAGCTTATCCACTCTGGAATAAGGAATAGAGAAAAGATGATTACTTTTCTTGATGAAAAAGGTGTTGATCAAGGATTATTAAAGATTGCTTTATCGTCATGGGGAGGAATATTAAAAGATTTAGCATACCAGGGTAAAATTCTCTATGAAGAAGTTGACAAAAACGACTTCATAAGCTGTAATTCATTAAATCTGATTGACGAAGAGCAAGCAAAAATCCAGCTACTGGAAAGATATTTAGTAGGTTATGCACCTGCAACAGTGAATGACTTTGCTTACTGGTCACAGTTTAAAGTATCAGAGGTAAAAAAGCTAATTAAAAAAGTTAAAATGCCATTACAAACCATGAGTGACCACGACCATAACGACTATTATCTTTTACCTGAAAGATCAGATCAAAGCAAGAACCCTATTCCTAAATTCATATTCTTAGCAGGCTTTGACCCTCTTATGTTGGGTTACAAAGATAAGAAAAGATTTCTAATAAAACCAGAATATCATGAATGGATATTTAAGAAAAATGGTTTTATAAAGTCTGTTCTGCTGGATGAAGGACAGGTGATCGGGATATGGAAGAAGGATAAACGAGAATTCAATATACAGTTATTTGAGGACATTTCCAAAAAAGATCAAAGAATTCTTCTTGATAAGATACACCATGATTTTACTGGAGAAATCCAAAAGATTAATCTTTCAAAATACTAACAAAGTAAAACTATGTCAATGAGGAGATCAGAAGAATTATAAACTCGAAAGTTTGTATGCAGCATCCCTACAAAACAGGTTTTATATTTATCTATATTAAACTGCCAAAAGGCAGAGAATGTGAATTATGGCAAGTAAGGAGTAGGAAGAAAATACTACTGGTCTATTTAGTTTTATCTATAGGTTATTAAACAGTCATTTATAACATGATCTATCCAGTGAATAGTTAGTTAAATTATTTATCTTGCTTTTCTTCTCTTAATTCAAAATCTTTTATATATAGAAAAAGGACGTGAATACTCAGGAAAATACCTCTCTTAATACGTCCTCAAAGGTAAAATACAGTCCTTTTATAATAATTCTCTTTATCGTTGATGAATTAGAAGATATTCTCTCTATATAGTAACTCTATAGTTCTACTTAAGTTGTCTTATTTCTTTTTCTTTAGTAATTCTTATTTCCCCCCCTTTACCCCCCATTAGTATAACTAAAGTCTTTAATATATATCTCTTTATACAAGGATGACGAAGTTAGTACCACTATAGTAATAGTATAGTTCTTTTTAAGTTAGTCTTATTTCATAAGTTTCTCTGAAAGTGTTTCTAATAGCATAGGAGTAATACAGTCTTTCTATATATTATCTTCATCAACGATCATTGATGATAGTAACTTTATAGTTCTTTTTAAGTACAACTCTAGGAAAGGAGCATTAATAGCCTCCTTATACCTAAGGGTGGACAGTAGAACATGGCTATTGTAGATATGGATAGCTTTCCCTTTAATACTTCTTGTCGATAATCCTCTTTATATAAGTACAACTCTTTTTATGGTAAATAGTCTCTCGGAATAAATAAT
>JAGMES010000311.1 GCA_023128035.1 Halanaerobiales bacterium
CATCCAATATAGCTGATTTTTGACCCAGACATAAAAATAGAGGATACCTCTATGGCACCCTCCTTAAAATACAATTTCATAAAAAACATTTATTTTTTTATAAATTCACCTTTTTCCCAGATATATTTCTCTTCTAAACCATTTTGATCTTTTAATAAAATACTTTTTACATTACCTTTTGATATAAATTCATAAGTATATATTGTTACACTTGTATCGTAAGTATAATGCTTTTCTATTAAAAGTGGGTGTTCAAAAATCTTTTTAAAATAATTATCTATCCAAGAAATTATAACCAAAAAAGACCTTTCTACCCATCCTTGCGTACCAACAGCACCTGCACAATATTCTACAATTAATTGTGGATACTTATAGTCCAGTACTTTTTCTAAATATATTTTATTTATTTTGCTACCATAAAAAGATAACCAGGGTATCTCATTTATATAAAGTTGATTACAGTATATAATAGAAATATAAGCTGTTAACGAAAGAAAGTCTTCTGCGTATATCACAATAGGTATCAATTTATCCTCTTCTGGTGCTATATTTGCCACACCATAAAAGAAAATCGTATAATCATCTCCTAAATCAAATAACTCTCTACCCTCTGAAACACTTAACTCTTTAACGATTGGATTAAATTTATCAGTTTCAGCACTTGCACACCCCGTTATAATCATTGCAACCAAAATTATACTTAAAAAAAATAAAAATTTATAATCTTTCATTATTTACACCTCACAAATACAAAATTTTCTACTCCTTCAAGAATAATTTCATTTTCTGCTTTAGCCCACCGTGGACGACTCCCAAAAGGAATCATAGCTTTTGGGCTATAATAATGTTTAATATTTTTCAATAAGTCTGGTCTAACAATATCACCATTAAGAATTCCTTTAGCTACTTCCTGAGATTTGTTCCAAACTTTTCCAATAGGATTCATAACATTATCATAGTTTACATCTGTTGGATCCCAACAAGAAAAAGCATAATCTCCATAAGTATTGTGAAACGTCACTGTTTCCTGATATGTCCAACTATTTTTATCAACTCTATTTCTGATTACCCATCCTACTGCAACTTTACTCTCCCAATTCTCACCCCTTGCTTCGCCATATATAGTTTTAGCCAAATATTCAAGTTGAAGACTTTCACTTTCTGATTCTCGTAATCCCAAAAGTTCTAAAAAAGATCGGCGACTTACTCGACCAACAACACCATCCGCATTTAACCCATTATCTTCTTGAAATGCTTTAACAGCTTGTAAAGTCTGTGAACCAAAAATACCATCCGCTTCTATCAGATATCCCAAGAAGTTTAACGTTTGTTGTAATTCTCTTACGTCATCCCCTTTTATCAAGCTATTTTTTTGGTACTTTAAAGTTTTCCAGTTATCTATATCAAACAGTGCTACAGTTAGTTTTATATTTAATTTCTCTAAAAATAAATTAAACTCATTCAAAACACTGTGACCTAATGTAAAAGATGCTTCTCCAGGTATTAATGAAGTACCTAAGGTAGTATCAACAGTTTCATCTCCAATGGCAATTTCATTATGCCCCGTTGGATCAACATACCTCATGGGATTGTTCATTACATAAATAAATATATTCTGACTTTGCGAATTTAAAATCTTTCCCTGATACGTATCCTCCGAAATAAATCTTCCAATCTCAGGATCATAAAACCTCGCACCATAATAATACAATCCAATCCCTTTAACCTGTCTTTGCCCAGTATATTTATACTCTACTTCTTCCTCATACTCAAAAACACTAGTTCCAGCCTTATACAAATCCTCACCAAATGGCATATAATCCTGTTCCCAGATTATTAAACCATCTTTATCAGTCATTAATCTAGTAGAACCTAGATTATCATGGTGATAATATACAATTTCTTCACTATTACCAATAATTCCTTCTACTTTGGCTATCTGCCTTCCATAAGCATAAATATAACTTACTTCAGTCTGATTATTTTCTGCTTGAATTTCATCTATAACTGGATCATATACCTCAAACAATACCTTCCCAGCCTGATTAAAGACATAATGAGTAACTTGTTCACCATCTACATCTGACATAATCCTCATACCATCAGTATCATAAACAAATTCAGCCTGAAGTTCTTCATTTAAATAAACAGCTTTCAGTCTATTCTTAATTGTATATTCATAACGCCAATACTCTTTATAGCCATCTGTAATAAAGGTAACAGTTCCGTCTACATTTTCTGTAAAGTCATTCCCTTTTTCAATCAGATTACCGTTTTCGTCATAAACATAGTAAAATATCTCACCAGTTAAATTGTTAGTAGCTTTCTTCAATAGATTGCTATTCTCATAATATTCATAAGTAGTTTCTTCACTGTTACCTACAATAGTCCGTTTAGAAGTCCGATTACCCTCAGCATCATAATCATACTCTAATTTCCCACTCTCTGCTTGTTGATAAATCTTAACCATATCCCGAAGATCACCATAGAACTCTGACTTATCAATAAAACTATAGTACATATCCCGATCATCATATTTAGAGTGGATCTTAAAGGCCATAGCCTCTACTGGTATTTCAAAAATGATTGTGATATCTCCATCTTCATTCTTTTCAAAATACCAAATATCTTCAGGAACTTTATAGAATTTGAAGTTATCCAGACTGGTGAAGATACTGATATTCTCTTTATCAATCCGGTGATCCTGAATTTCTAAATCTGGTTTGAGTTCAATCTTACCAATCGAAGTAGGCTGAACTAATACTACTCCAATACTATTAGCTTTGTAGTCAAACTTAACCCAATAGTTATCTTTAGGTTCTGCCAGACTCATGACACCAAAGGCATCTTCTTCAGCTACTCCTTCAAAACCTGTCCTTAAGCCATAGAAAGTTCCTTCTACATCTGCAACTTTAAGTCGATCTAATTTGTCATACTGATAATAATTTGTAAAACCAGTCAGATGATTTGTCCGACTTTCAACATTATTATTAGCATCATAGGCATAACTGATTTCCATTAATGGATCAGTCTGATCCGCTTTTGTGACAGTTATTCTTTCCACTCTTGAATTAGCATCAGGGGTTATTTGTGTACTGGTTTTATTATTATAACTGACTCCAGTTAAAAAACCATTATCAGCGTAGGTAAAAGCTGGATTAGCTACTGTTCCATCAATAAATCCAGAAATACCTAATAACTGATTCCGATTGTTGTAAGTATAATCCACCCAGATATTCGAATCAGGATATTTTATCCCTGT
>JAGMES010000312.1 GCA_023128035.1 Halanaerobiales bacterium
ACAAATTATACTGAAAAGAACTCATTCGATGTAATGCAAATAAAGTGCTTGGTGCTAATGGACAAAAAAGAAAAAGCAATAAATAGAGCATTACAGGTTTTTCAAGAATTTATGAGAAATAAAAAAGGGATTTTTAAAGAAGTGCGAAATCCAAAGGGTGTAAATCTATTATATCTTTTATCTTCCATAAAAGCACTTTGTAGATATGCTAAATCTTTATATCTTCAACTTGGGCACAATTATGAAGCAGGTCGCTTTTATTATCGTGAGAAAATAGTGGAACGGTTTATTAGAAGTCACTGGGGAATCCAACATAAAACAGATTATGAACTTTGTAATGAACACGGTGCATTATTCCTTTCTTCCACCTTTTACATTGGGAACCACTTGAGTGAAATTAACGGGAAATTTAAAAGATTGAAATTTCGTCTTAAGATCATGACAGATTTAATACTTAATTGGTTATCGTATCTCCTTTTAGGTTATGGTGAACGACCATGGAACACTGTAATCGCTATGATTGGTTTCATTTTAATATTTGCAGGAATATATTTAAGTTTTTATGTTTTTATTACTGTAGGTGATGTTAATTTCGGGGATTGTCTTTACTACAGTTTTATAACATTTTTCACCTTAGGTTTCGGAAATATCAATCCTGTTGATGCTATATATGCTAGATTACTTGTCAGCATAGAAGGCTTTATAGGTATTATTCTAATTGCTTTGTTTATATTAACATTAAGCAGAAAAATAATAAGATAGAAAGTCCAAAAGTTTATAGATTAAATTATATGACTAATGATAAATTAGATATTATACCACCTCCAATTAAGAAAGACTTGGATAAGATTCTTACTTGTTTGTGGCGTCTTAAAGACTGGAATCCCATAGATGCTATAATTAACAGTGGTATAACGGGTCTTTATGAATTTCATTCCAAATTAGATGATTTAGAGGATATGTTGAATATACTTAAGATCCATATCAAAATTCTTCTTCCCTACACTGACTTTCTTGTTGATAAAATAGAAAAGAATATTAATTTAAATAATCTAGTTAAAATAGATTCAGGTGTACATTCCTTAGATTCCATAAACCAAGTAGATTTTCCTATAATCGAAGGTTGTTATATTGATTTTAGAAAAAAAATAATGTGGTCAGAAGCTCATGTCAAGAATTTTAGACTAACTTTTTGTAAAGACATCCAATCAATTAATAAGTTAAGAGAACAATTTAATATGAATATAACTGTACTTGAGAATGGGTTAAAAAATTTTAAAAATAGTATAGTCAAACATATTAAAAATGTTACGGTTATGTCTTCACCCAAAAAAACCTCTACTGAGATATTAGAGAAATCAAGTCCATCAATAAAAACTGGTCCTTATGAGTACGATGTAGCAATTTCGTTTGCCGGGGAAAATCGTGAAATAGCTGAACAGATTGCTAAGGCTTTAAAAGAAAAAGGCATTAATGTTTTCTATGATGAGTTAGAAGAAGAAAAAGTAAGATTATGGGGTAAGAATCTTAGGGACGAGTTTATAAAAATTTACAGAGTACAAGCAAGATACGTACTCATTCTAATATCAAAATATTATCCTATAAAAGATTGGACAAATTTTGAATTTGACATTGCGAAAAACGAAGCTAAACGGAGAAAAAGTGAGTACATTCTCCCGGTTAGATTAGATGATACCAAAATTGTTGGGCTGAAATATGAGATAAAATACATTAACTTGTGCGAGGAAGGAATAAATGGAGTAGTGGGTTTGATTGTAAAAAAACTGTTATCCACTACTGTTTAACTTAGAAATATCTGTGGATCTTTATTTTAATAGGAACACATATGGATTTGGGTGAAAATAATGTGAAAATACTAATTCGTAACACTGACTTATATGGGTATGTAAAAGATCTAATGACATTTTGTATAACCTTGCTTAAACGGCAAGTTGAAACAGGAACTATCTCTTTTATATATAGAATTGTAAGAAGTTTTAAGATTGAAAGCGATACTAGTATGAATATTTTTTCCTCTACTGAGATTGATTTTTATAAAACTGTTTCCCAAATTAACAAAAATATTAAGGAATCAACACAATTTAATAGATGTCTTGAAATTGCAATTAAAGAAGTCCCTCAGCCAAGAGAATTAAAGCTGCCTTTCCAAAAATTCATTGAAGATAGACTTATATATTTTCTATCGCAATATATGGAGGTAATGCAAAGATTAGAATTCAATGAGGATGTCTTCAAGAACTTCTACTTAAAATTTGAGACTTACCTTTATGAACATACTGAACAACGTAAGTATCTCCTTTTTTTACAAAATTTTGACATGGAGATAGATGAGATACTACTTAACAAATTTATGAGGATACGAAAATTTTCTATTGATGAGGTCCAAGAATTATATGGACTTATCTATAAGCACGTAGGAACACCCATGCCAAGCGATGATAGATGTCTAATAGAGAAAATCTGTATAACTCGTATAGGAGAACCTCTGCCTGATCCATATGAGGATTTCAAACCAGTGATGAAAGCACTTAGGTTATTCAAGTCAGGTAGGGTTATGCGGGGAGATTATGCAGATATCAATTTGACATGGTACCCCGAAGTTTTTGCGGGTTTAAGTTATCGTAGATTCGGGGGCGTACAGTATAAACTAACCAAACAAGATGCAGAATGTTTTAGAAAATTCTGGACGAAACATAAAGAACCCATTCAATTCGTCCCCCGGTTGCTTAATACAGCCTTACAAATATTCTATAACTCTTATTATATAGATGAACCTAGGCATAGACTTATAAATATAATTACCTCTTTTGAATCCCTTTTACTAAAAGACTCTGAAGCAGAATTAAGTTTGCGTCTTGCTCTAAGAACTTCTGTATTCTTAGAAAAGAATAAACACAAACGTAAAGATATTTTTGATAACATGAGAAAAGCTTACAGACTTAGAAACAAAATTGTGCATGGAGGAGAGGAGAAAACATTAAAAAAACTAATAACCAAGTTAGGCATGCCATTGAACGACTTTGTGATAAAGATTGAAAATTATCTCAGACAGTGTTTACAGAAGTTTCTAATATTCAAAACTCCTGATTACAAAGTAGAAAAATTGGATGATAAAATATTCGCTTAGCAGAAGACTCCCACAGTGATAACTAAAGAATTGGAGTCAGACTCAACTATTTGCATATATAACAGAAATAGTATAAATTTAGGAGGG
>JAGMES010000313.1 GCA_023128035.1 Halanaerobiales bacterium
TACGAGTACCTTATTCCAGGCACACAATTACTCCAAACAATACTCTTAAATACCATTGAAGACCTATATAATGTACATAAGTATTCAGAACTTCTTGAAGCAATTGATGAAGCTATAGGACTTATTAAAGACAAGAAGACTAAACTAGATTTAAACCATAAAAAAGGAGCTAGTCTTGTTCACTTAGGAAATTTTTCAGCAGCAATACAAATTTTTGAATCATTTATTGAAGAAGATTGTATCAAAACTCAAATTAAGGGGTTAGGTAATTTAGCCTGGGTGTACATTTTATTACATCAAAATGATACTTCGCTTGAGTATTTAATCCAAGCAGAAAATTACTGTCAAAAAGCTTTAACACTTACCGAAAGTTATAATACAAATTTATATACAAAAGTTCTTATTAATCTGGGAAATATTTATTGGCATAAAAGAAACTATGAAAAGGCATTAAATATTTTCTTAAAAGCAAGTTCTTTATTAAGCGATAATCCTGCTATTCTAAATAATATTGCTGCTACTTATGTTTCTTTACGAGATAGTACTTTAGCTAAAAAGTACTTAAAAAAAGCTGAAGAAATAGCTGAAAAAGAGAAAAATTACTATGAAGTAGCTCAAAGTATTTTTATTCATGCCCGAATAACTGAAGAAATAGTAGAAGATTTTATTAAGGCTAAAGATTTTTATCTAGTTGCTTTCGATAATTTTATCGAAACAAATTCTTTTTCAGATGCATGTAAAATAATGAAGCGCACACTACAGTTGGATCAAAAAATCAATAATGAGTATATTTCACTTCTTTCCACAAGATTTTCATCACATTTTGGAAAAAATCATTCATAAAAGGAGGGTAAATATTTTGAAAAAAATTACTATTTTTTTATTAAGTATTTTTTTACTTTTGACTTTTTCTATTAGCGTATTTGCAGATCCTCACCCAGTTCCAGTTGAAAAAACAACATGTGTTATAGTTCCTCCAATTGAAATAAATCAAACTGGGTCTTAAAAAAAATTTACATAATATTAAAACCCTTTTGAGAATATTTTTTCTTGAAAGGGTTATTTTTTTACCCTATATTTTATTCTATTTTTGGAAGAAATAATGAGAGTATTAAAATCAGAAGGTATAGCAATCATTACAGAATATGCTGAACCTGACGGAACATCAATTATTTCTAATTATGTTAAAGATCATAAGGAAGTTGCAATAGACTTTGAATTACTTAAAACTGTTGGTACAAAGATTGGATTTATATTTAAACATAAACGATGATCAACAGATATTAAGCTTATTTAGTTTTGAACCTATTAAGGAATTACTAGGTTATTACGGAATTGAATTCAAAAAACTTATATACGATATAAAAAGCTAACATATATAACCAGATTTTTAGTGTACGACACCTAATAAAGTTTTTAAATAATAAACTTAATCCAAAAGGTTGTTGGTATCAATGCATTGCCAACAACCTTTGTTATTCCCCTAAAAAAACTTTGAACCACCACCCAAAGGATTACAACCTAATACATTCAGCATAATTGCAAGGCATTCTCCTTATTAAGAAAATTTTACTCCTTCAAGAAATGGATTCCCCCTTCTGAAATGTCGTTAAAAGTTATTTTAGATTGTCTTTTATATATTGCAAAATATTTTCTATTTGGTTATCTTTTAAATCAAGATCAGTTAGAAGGCTTTTCATTAGGTTCAGTTTCACTTCTAGATAGTTGGTTCCTTCTTTTAGTTCTAATACTGCAGCAAGGGTTTTTAATTCTTCGTTTGTAGGTGATGAGTTCCCCTTGACAATATCCATTAATCTCAACTGTAGAATACCAGTATTTTCTTCTAATTCATCGTGATTCCAGTCCAATTCCTTTATACGCTTATTCACTTGCTCTGCGAATTCCTGTCTTATCATTTCTACAGGTGGAACAAAAAGAATATATAGAGGCAGATTCATGAATTCTGCAAGACGTATGATGAAGGATAAAGACGGATAAGTCTCCATGTTCATAACTCTATGTACGTGGCTCCTATTTACACCAAGGGCGTTACTGATTTGCTCATATGTAAGCTTATTTTCCTTCTTAAAATCTTTAATCTTTTGAGCTAACACTTTAAATTCAAAGTACGATTTAGACATTTTATAACCTCCTTATAATAATTACTAACAACATTGTACACTAAAATTGAGAAATAGTCAACTTACAATATAATAAATGTCTTAAATAATAAAAAACTCCTAAGAGATTAATCAAAGGAGTTCGAGAAAAATACGGGTAGCAATATAGGGGTTGGATGTTAAGGGTGTAAAATCCGTTTGCTAAAGCTACCCGTATTTTTATTATAACATTAATTAATAATATTTATTTTAAATATGGTGTGGGTTTTTGTTATCATCTCTATATTACCACTTTCTACATTAATTTATTTTTTTTTCTTCTAAATAAGCAAAGTGTTGATTGAAAGAGGTGGCCTTTCTTTACTGGTGAGTCGTAAGGCATACTGAAATCTATCGTCAAAAAATATTGCGATAACAATGTTTATAGGGTTTTGTAGTAAGTTATTATCTAAAACTTTAGATATTGTACACTAAAATTTTGGTAATATATGTTGGCTTTTTGTGAGCGAATCATAATATAATATGGAATATAGAACTGTTGAAATTTGGTTGACATTCCCGACTTCCATTTCCTTTGCTATGGCTTGGTGGATTTTGGGAAAAAGAATAAGATTATTGGTTTAATTCTTTATTTGGCAACCCAAATTAGTGCTTTCGCCTTTATATTAGGTCCAATTTTTAATATTGGCTTTCATACAGCCGTGATAATTGGGATGGCAATTGTACTGGTCTACTCAGTTATGGGTGGTATGATTGCTGGAGTCTATACCGATGTCTTCCAGGGAAGCATTATGGCGATTGCAGCAGTACTAGATGGATATATAACTAGTCTTGTTATTGAATTAAACCTCAACTATCTCATATTCATCTTTACCAATAAAAATTATCAAAGCTTTCTTCAAATTCTTTTTATCCGCAAACTTTTTACTGGCTGCATATTCTTCTAATTGTGCTAAACCTTCTTTTTTTACCTGCTCTAATCTGGATTTAGCCTCTTTTTTCAAATACTTTAATTCCCACAACCATTCATACTCAATATCTGGATAGCGACTATCTTTTTCTAAAAAGAGGTCAATATAACCATCTTCAACCTCTCTTTCGCTATAAAT
>JAGMES010000314.1 GCA_023128035.1 Halanaerobiales bacterium
AAAATTTAAAAATTCTCAAAAAAAAATGGTGCATTCTTTTTTAATAAAAATCTCAAAACACCAATGGTAAATTTTAACAATTATGTAAAGATGAATTTTTCTGTTTTATTGATCGAATAATAGTTTACTCGTTAGAGCTGTAGCGCGACCAATGAAGAAGAACAGCCTGTACCGATTGTTAAGGCTGGCTCGTGAAAATTATACGTATAAGCAATTCTCCCTGCATTTGCTGAAGAAACATTATTGATACTTGCCAATGGAGAATTGGTCGAAAACATTTTCGCATAATTTATACGGTTTTCAGCGATAAAAACACCAATATTCTGATCCGCAATCTTTGCTGGATTATATCCAGCATCGAGAATCGCTTCTTCAACCAATTCCAATAATAACCTCTGCTGTGGATCAATAAATTTTGATTCATCACGGCTTAAGCTAAAGAGTTCTGGTTCAAATAAAGTCACATGATCTAGAAAACCTGCTCTAATAAAATTTATCTTGGGGATTTTTCCGATCATTTCAGCTAATTCTGTCTTACGAGGTTCTGGAAATTCCCTTATTGATTCTCTGGAAGTAGATAAATTAGTCCAAAATTCATCCAAATTATCTGCATCGGGAAATCTTCCTGCCATACCAATGATTGCTATATCAGATCCATTCAATTGATTATTCATTATACAACCTCCTTTTAGATTAATTGCTACTTATTTTATAATTTCAACATAAAATCATTAGTTCCTATTTGTGATAGCTAAAAAGTGGATCATTTGTTTATAAATTAAAAAGCCAGTCTTCTGACAAAAGTCCCTCAACTCTTATACGTGGGGGACTTCTTCAAAAATATTTTCAATACTAATAAAATCTGAACACTGGAACAGAGTACAGCTACACAATGTAATGGTTAGACAAATCCATGATTCTATCCAGAAAAAAATGGGAGAGATTAATCATCTCTCCCATTTTTATAAATTTTTCACCGCTTATTCTTACTTAAATTGATTAAATAATTCATTCTGCCGATCTTTTATTTCTGCAACATCTTCTGCCCATCTTTCTTTAAATTGAGCAATTTTTTCTTTACTCTCACCATTAACGTAATACAGAATCAACAATGTTTGATAGACATCTATACAGAACTCTTCTAACAAATCCTCCAATATTTCAATTCCATATTTACTACCAATCCCTCTTAAATTATATGCCAATTCATCAGGGAAAATAATTGTTCCTTTTTCCCATGCTTGTATAATAAACTGTGCAACCTCATCATAGGATTGATGTTCTAAAACTCCCAGAAGAAATATCGCTCTCGCATCATCACCTTCCATTATAGCTTTGGTGATAACTTCAAACGGTATATCATCGATTTTAATTAAAGCCTCCTGAACATGTTCACAGCTCACATCACTTAGATTTTTATCTAGAAGTTCAATCAGATAGGGGATAGCTTTTTTTGATCGGAGCCGGCCTAATGCTTTTATAGCTCTGTCAATAGCAACAATATTCTCATCTACTTGTAAGATTTCAATAA
Source organism: Halanaerobiales bacterium (assembly GCA_023128035.1). Next base: position 1,532 of record JAGMES010000314.1, read on the forward strand.
GTCTATCTTCATAAAGTGCTCCATTTTCAACAACTAAATCTACTATTTGCTCAGATATCTCCTCACGATCATAACAGAACAACTCCCAGAGATATTCTGGATCTTTTTCGACTTTCTCAACAGCTTTTTCATAATCAATTTCTTCTAAAGCAACAATTAATAGTGATAATAGAAGAAAAATAAAAGTTTTTTGCTCATTTGGCTTTAACTTAAAAACGAATTTTTTATTAGCTAAAAGTTTCTGGATAATTAAACTAATATAAAAATCCTCCTGTTTTAAACTAGATTGATAAGAAAGAATTTTATTATCCTGAACTAAATCTTTATCTACAATCCAGTTAATAAAATCATAGCGTTCAGAATAGAGATGCATAATTGATTTTATAATTTTAAGGAAAGTAGTTTTATAGTTACTGTTATTAAATGAAGATGAAAAATTATTAGATAACTCATTTAGTCTTTTTATAGATGGATTTTTAGGCCAAAAACGATTTAAACTAGTTAAAAGATCTGTCAATTCATTTGAATGTTTTTTAAATTTATCTAGATAGTCATAAAATTCATAAGCATGGCTTATTTTGGACATATTAAGTACTACAACTGCTATTATTCTTTCTTTATCATTACGTTTAGGATTTAACTCAAACAATCTTTCAATAATCCCTACTATTATATCAGGATTTTTATATTTTAAAAGATTTTCAATCAAACCAGCCATCATAAAATGATCTAATTTAGAATTTCTAAATAAAGATAATAGAAGGTCATACCCATCCTCACTCTGAAGTTCACCATAGGCCTCAATTAAATAAATAAAACTGTTTATATCATGATTTTCATCTGAAAGCATTTCGTATAATTCTTTTTGCAATAACTCAAGATTATACTGTTTTTTGGCCAAAAGCTTTGCCAAATAGGTGGTTTTACTTAAATCTTTCTCTCTCATGTTTGTAAAAGATGTATATAATTTGTTTTCTGGTATCATTGTAAAATTGTTCTCTAAAAACTTTTGGATAATATATTTAAAGCCCAGTCCAGTTTCGTTTTCATACATCTTTAATGATATCTCCAAAGTCTCGGTATCATTAGGATAGAAAGTAATCAGATTTTCTAATGCCCATTTCCTAACAAGTTCCTCATCATGTTCGCAGAATCGAATATAATCCTCTTTAGTAAATAATTTTTTCATATCATGTACTCCCTTCTTTCATCAAAGATTTATCTAGTCAAGCCTCCCTACCGAGAAGTTGATGTTGAATATTTAGAAAATGTTCAAATTCCTCTAAATCTTTTGGTAGTATCTCAAAATTTTATAATCTGGCTCAATTTCATCTATAATTTCTTGAATGCTATTATCTGTGAACTACCCGTCACCTACGCTTTACTAAGAAGTGGAGGCTTCTTGCTTCAACGATCATAGCTTACTACTTACACGATCTCCACAAGCGTAACTTCGGGGTGAACCAACCCTAGAAAATTTGTATTTATTGCATAACCATTTCCAAACCTTCTTCTACTGCAATAGATTTTGCAAGTTTATGATTCTTCATCATATTGGTTATTTGTAAATCCTCTATGCAAATTAAGTCGTTTTCTCTTACTAAGTTAATGCTTACTTTGTAAAGATAGTCTCTACGCTAATTGGTGGGATTGTTTTTAATCTTCAGTGGGGGGTAGAAT
>JAGMES010000315.1 GCA_023128035.1 Halanaerobiales bacterium
GATTCGACTGAATAGTTACAATAAATCATTAGAAGTTATAAATATCATTTATAAATTCTTTCAATGAAAAAGCAACACGTTCATCTCTTCCTTTAACTGTTTTGGCACAGATCAGAGAGTTTAAAACAGCTTCTTCAGTAGATTCCATAATAGCTCTAAAAACTTTATCCATAATATTTTCGTTTAACATCTGGATATCAACAAATGCTTCCTTTTCATAATGATTAAATTTATTGGCAGTAGTAAAACTTACTACGACCTCTCCACTACCATTTCCGATAAATGACCCTGTTCGATTTAGACCAACAACGGCTCTTTTTGAAATTCTTTTGAGTTGTCTAGATGTCATAGGTAAGTCTGTTGCTAAAATTACAATAACTGAACCCTTATCTTTTTTATTATTATCTACTGGGTTTAGTTCATTGAGAATTAAACCAGCATGGACTCCGTTTATCATGAGATCCTTCTGAAGACCAAAATTTGTTAAAACCAATACTCCAACTGTATGTTCCTTATCATCTAGTTCAATTATCCTTGAAGCTGTTCCAATTCCCCCTTTGAGTTGATAACAGCACATACCTGTGCCAGCCCCTACATCCCCTTCAGAAAACTCCACATCTGCATTCTGTATCGCCGTGAGAATATGTTCTTTCTTTATAAAGCGCTCTCTTATCTCATTTAAGACCCCATCATTGCATTCACAAATTACAGGATTTACAGTCCCAGTAGTTAAACCTATGTCATCATTATCCTGTAACATATATTCAACTAATCCATCAAAAGCAACCCCAACACTTAGAGTATTTGTCAGGATTATTGGAGTTTCGATTGTACCTAACTCGTCAATTTGAATTAAACCTGTAGATTTTCCAAACCCATTTATCACATGACTTGCAGCAAAGACTTTTTCTTTAAATATATTTCCTTGATGAGGTAAAATAGCTGTTACTCCTGTTTTAGCACCGCCTTGATCTAAGGTAACATGACCAACTGTAATACCTTTAACATCAGTAATTGCATTCTTTATACCAGTTTTCATCTCACCAATAGTACTTCCATAGTCTCTAATTCTCTTTTGCCCTATCATCTTATCCTCCTTAGTTCAAGTCAAAATATTCCATTCAAATGCCTTTCAGAGCTGACTGTCTCTATCTTTGACAATATAAACTATATTTCGTTGTAAACTAGATTAATCCTCTTTTACTAATTCAGTCTCAAAAAAAAATGACTTTTTATTAGTAATTATGATCTCGATTCTTTTGAGGATGTTCTTTGTATAATAGATTTAACTGAGGAAGGATGTAAAAACATAATAGATTGTTGATGAAACTGTAGCTACTTTTTCAATAAAAAACCCCTCAAGCTTTAATCTGTACCCTTTGTTAAGGGGTTTTTAAAATTACTAGCCTAGTTACACTTACATCTTTCCACTACAATGCCTAATTATCCCACGAAGATTATCCATATACTCCTTCAATAACCTCTGAACAGTCTTCTGACTAAATTTATTCCTGCTGTACATTATACTCATTCTTAAAATACCATGATATATAGAACCTGTGACATTTAAACTTGACAGCATTTTATTTGCGGGATCAATCTGTAAACCTTTAGATTCTTTTGCTGTTGTATAAATATCATTTTTCGTCTCATGATCAAATCGACCAAGATAGTTAAAATTGACTATAGAACTCTTCTTCAATTCTGGCAACTTGACCTTTGTACAATATTTCAGAATACTATATCCTGTCCCCTTCTTTGATTTCATAGAAATTATCAGTCACACTAATTTTTTCTATCCCCAAATTTTCAGACCAAATTTCTACCAATTTCCTTTTCGGTCTTTATGATCAGTAACATAAACTTCTCTTATTGCTTCATGATTTAAAAATTGAGTCTCAACTTCACCAAGTTCTATTCTAAAACCTCTAATCTTCACTTGGCGATCAATTCTACCCAAGAATTCTATGTTACCATCAGGTAACCATCTGGCCTTATCACCTGTTTTATAAATTCTTTCGTGTTTCACAACTATACACTTATCTTCTGTGAGATCAAGTTGTAACGCAATAAATTTTTCTTCTGTCAATTCAGTCTGGTTTAAATAACCTCTTGCCAATCCATTTCCGCCAATACATAACTCTCCCGGTATGCCAATCGGTGCTAAATTATTATTTTTATCTAATATATATACCTGTGTATTCGATACAGGTTTTCCAATAGGAATATTATCGTAAAACTCTTTCTCAACTTTGTAATAGATTGTAAAAGTGGTATTCTCAGTAGGCCCATATCCATTAATTACGGTTAAGTCTTTATAAGTACTTCTTACTGCATTGATGTGTTTAGGTGATAGTGTATCACCAGCAACAATGAGCATTTTTAATGATGCGAAGATAGCAGGATTTTCATCAAATAACTGATTAAACAATGGCGAAGTCAACCACATTGTAGTTATTTGATGTTTTTGTGTTTTCATCTCAAACTGTTCTGTTAATAATAAATCCTCTTTGCTAATTAAGTATAATCCAGCACCAGTTAATAATGAACCCCAGATTTCAAAAGTTGATGCGTCAAAAACAAGAGAACCAGTTTGCAAAATTCGGTCACTCTCGTCGATAACTAGCATGTTAGAATTCTTTATTAATCTGATAACATTTCTCTGCTCAATCATAACCCCTTTTGGTATACCAGTAGAACCTGAAGTGTAGATAATATAAATTAAGTCATTTGGTTTATTCACATCTGATAGATCTTGTTGCGGATAATTAGTTATAATTTCAGCTGATATATCTATAAATTCTCCATCGAAATGAATATTTTCCTCAAATCGTACTACACAGCTCTTTTTTTGAAACTTTATTCTGCAGACTTCCCTTAATTCACAATTTGAACAGGTATCCAAAGCAAAGTAAGCACTAAAAACATTTTTCTTAAAAGCAGATCTAATTGGTTTTATTCCTCAGGTAATTATCAAATTACTTGTTTCATCAATCTTAAATTCAGTTGTAGAAAGCTTGTTGCTGTTACTACTTCTTCCAGTCATATCACTGTAATGAATGTTAATTTCATTCTCTTTTGCCTTCTTTACAACTTCTTCTGAATAGTATCCTCCATCTGTATATAGTTCTTTGCAATCAATATTCTTTTGAATTAAAGGCATTCTTTCCTGGATCATACTAACATCACTTT
>JAGMES010000316.1 GCA_023128035.1 Halanaerobiales bacterium
ATAATTAAGCTATGTTGCACTAGTACATCGACTTTAAAGGAGTGTTGAATAAAATGAAAGAGATACTGTATTTAGAAACATTGGAACAGATTAAAGCTATTTCCCATCCGCATCGCTTAGCTATTCTTAAAACGTTTGCTCACAATAAAGATAAACCTTTGACAGTGAAGATGATTTCAGATGAGTTGAAAGAAACCCCTTCAAAAATCCATTATCACCTGAAGGAATTAATGAAAAACGATATTTTAGAAATTGTAGATACCAGAGAGATAAATGGAATTATCGAAAATTTTATCTACCAACTGCCAAAATGATTACTGTGAAAAAAGAGGGGCTACTCCAAATGATAAATGATATTCTTGAAAATACTCGTATGGAAATATTAAAGTATAAGAATTCGACAGAAATAGAAGATAAAATTGATGAATTATGTACTCTTTTTTGAGTGGTTTATTCATAGGAATAATAATAACATCAGAATAAATATAAAATATTTAGCAGGAAAACAGGTAATTTTCTAGAATTAATATAATGTAAATATTTTTTCTCACCCTAACATCTTAAGGCTACCCTTATCCCCTAGGGTAGCAACATCCCATTCCATTGTATTATTTTTACCCTGACTTCCTAAGGAAGTCTATTTTTTTGTCAAAAAGTTTTAATTGGTGTAGTATTAGTTAGGATTATGAAGACTCAACTTTATTATGCGGCCACCTTGACGTTCTTCACATAAAAATGCTATAATTAAGCGAAGAAAATTATATATTTGCCATTGCGAATTAAGGGAAAACGGTGTAAATCCGTTGCTGTAGTCGCAGCTGTAACCAGTGATGAGAGTTCTAAACTAACCACTGTACTGATGTATGGGAAGGATAAGGGCTCAAAGATGAACTGGAAGTCAGAAGACCTATCGTATTTGGATATTCACGAATTTCTCCGACTTAGAGGATGTGGATGAGTTTGAATCTATTTACATATAGATAGTTGTTTTTTGTGCTAGATTTATAACCGTTCTCATCTTACAGTGAGAGCGGTTTTATTTATTTTTGGGGGTGGTTTTATGGGATTAACTTTAGTAACTGGTGGAGCTAGAAGTGGCAAGAGTACGTTTGCAGAAAAATTGGTGAAAGAGTTTTCAATAAAAGCAGGTGTTAATGGAAAAGAAGGTGATGTCCTCTATATTGCTACAGCTATTCCTTTTGATGATGAGATGAAAGACCGGATCAGAAGGCATCAAGCCCAAAGACCAGATTATTGGCGAACAGTTGAAGCATATCGCGATTTAGATCAGGTTATAAAAACAGCAAATGAAAATGTCATTCTCTTAGATTGCATAACGGTGATGGTTACTAATCTTCTTTTTGCAGGGGATTTAGATGAAGACAATCCTGATCGTCTTCAAGTAGAAAAGATTGAAGCAGGTATTATGGCGGAAATAAATGTGACGCTTAATGCAGTTCAGAATATTTCTGATTCTAAAGAAATGTGTGAAGTAGTTTTTGTGACCAATGAACTTGGTTTAGGTCTGGTTCCTGCTTATCCATTAGGAAGGATTTTCCGTGATATTGCTGGACGAGTTAACCAAAGATTGGCGGAGGCTAGTGATCAGGTATATTTTGTGGTATCAGGAATTCCAATGTTGATCAAGGGAGATGAAAGAAAATGAAAAATTTAATTTTGATGACTCAGTTAATGACCAGAATACCTATTCCGATTCCAGTTGATTTTAAAAATGAAGAACTGGGAAAAGGTAATGTATATTTTCCTTTTATTGGTGCAATAATTGGAGTAATTCTTGCGATAGTCTATAGTTTAGTCTTTTATCTGTTTGGAGATGGATTTTTAAGAGGGATTTTGGTGATGGTAGCCTATCTTTGGGCCAGCGGTGGTTTACACATGGACGGCATCAGTGATACCTTTGATGGATTATGGAGTAATCGTTCACGGGAGCGGATGTTGGAGATAATGAAAGATAGTCGGCTTGGGGTTTATGGGACACTTATATTAATTGTAACGATGCTAACATTAGTGGGTACTGTACAAGAATTACAGGGCCAGTGGCAATGGCTAATCCTAGCCCCAATGTTAGGACGTTATGGCTGTGTTGTAGGAAACGCTATTTCTAAATATGCTCGTGAAGATGGTATGGGTAAATATTTCATCCAGAATTGTGGAATACGAGAACTTTTGTTAGCATCTTTATACACCTGGCCTTTGACTTTTATTATTAGCGGAGTAAGTGGGTTGATCGTACTTGTTTTCGTGATGGCATTTACATATTTGTTTACTCGTTGGGTGCAGAATAAGATTGGTGGAATTACAGGAGATGTTATCGGTGCTGTTATAGAATTAAATCAACTTTTGGTTTTACTTTTCGCAGTAGCCGTAATTAATCTTCATTAATATATATTGAAGGAGAAAAAACAAATGGAATTGATTCTCATAAGGCATGGACAGACAGAGGCAAACAGACGGGGGGCTTTTCAAGGTTGGTTGGATTTATCTTTAAGCGCTCAAGGTCAGAAACAGGTCAAATGTTTAAAAAATGAGCTTGCGGATTATAAAATTGATAAAATCTATGTGAGCCCATTAAAACGTGCTGTAGAAACTGCTCAGATTATTAGAGAGGGTTTAAAGAATCCACCTGAATTGTTAAAGATGGAAGATTTGAAAGAGATGAACTTTGGAGATTGGGATGGTCTTTGTTCAGATGAGATAGAGACTAATTATCCCGAAGAATACTTAAGATGGCAAAAGGATTGGCAGAGGGTTGTCATTCCTGGTGGTGAGAGTGCTGAAAAGATGTATGAGCGTGTGACAAATTGGGTCGACGAATGCTTAACTCAGGCAAAACCTAATGAAAAAATATTGCTGATCTCTCATCAAGGTGTGATTTTGCAGATTATTTCTTATCTTCTGGGCATGAATCTAGCAGACTGTTGGCATTTTCGAGTTGATCCTGGGAGTATGTCTGTTATCCAGATTAAAAGTGATTTCCCAATTCTGACTTTGTTAAATTATAAACTATAGCCTAAGAAAAGTGAGGTTAGACTATTGACAACTAAATTGCTAGAAACAATTAAGAAAATCAGACCTTTGGATACAGAAATGATGGATAAAGTTCGAGAATATCAGGATCACTTAACAAAACCTCAAGGAAGCCTAGTGCAACATAGCTTAATTATT
>JAGMES010000317.1 GCA_023128035.1 Halanaerobiales bacterium
CTGTTGATTTAAGTAGTTTAGAATTACTCTATGAACTTACGTTACTGCAATGCATGTTAGCACGTAAAAATGGTCATGAAGTTGACTATATACAATATAAAAGTGAGAATGATAAATACAAAAGTCAAATTTGCGGATAAATAAAGTTTAGATAATAACTACGTTATTATCTAAACTTTATTGTTTGTTGTAATTATAGTTATTTTTTGATCTTCGGTCATTTCTGCATATATAACTTCTTTGATCTGATAACCCTTTTTTTCCAACTCTTTCTTAAGCCAACTTTCATTGACTTTATATGTTGTTAAATTTTCTTTGAGGATTTCCCCATCAGCTATCATAATTATCGGAAGTGATTGAGATTTGACGGGAAGGTTTAAATCCTGAATAGTTGGATTTTGGTATTCGGGTTTTTTCATTATTGAAAGTTGTCCATTATTTTCGAGTAAGGCATATTGAACCTCATTGATAGAAAAGATTCCAGATTCGCGCATCATCATAGAGAATTGGTGGATACTTAGGTTGTTTTTTTTTAATTGTTTTTGATCAATCTCTCCATTGTGGATAAGAATTGAAGGTTTTCCATCTAAGAGGGATCTTAGTTTAACAGATTTAAGTATAATTTTTTCAGTAATATATTTGAGGAAAACCCAGATTATCAAATTCATCAGGACATACCAGAAACTCAGTTGATGATTATATAGGGCGTTTCCAATAATTTCTCCCAAGACCATTGCTGAAATGAAATCAAAGAGTGAGGTCTGACTAATTTGTTGTTTTCCGATCATTTTAGTTGACAAAAAAAGAAATGCATAGCCTAGTATTAATTTTGTTGCAGTATGTAAATAATTCATGTAATCCCCCTAATATTCATTTTAATATTATCATTCCATAAAAGTTTTTATAAATACAAAGAAAAGACCAGCAAAAGAGTGCAGAGCACTAACTTATATTTGCTGGTCTTTTGAATTGAAACGATCTAGTAAAGATAATCTATCATTTTTATCAACTGGAAAAACATGTTTGAATAAAATATCATTTTCTTGAAATAATTTTAAAGCTTGATCTAGATCAGATTGTAGAAGTCTTAGTCCCATTCCACAGTCTTTAGAAATCTCTCGTGGAATGGGATATACCATCCGATTAATAGAAGACTTTTCTAAAGTTTTATCTGCTTTGATAGTATGATGTGGTGATTCGAAGGAGATTAATATATAGCTCATTAGAAATTAATCACCTTTGATGCATTGGAAATTGTGGTTAGAATTTTACCCATATTAGAAAGACGATCACTTCTGATCTGATCACGCAGTTCAAAATAATCCACACAGGTTCCACAGACAAGAATTTTTGTACCTTGTTTTTCAAGAATATCAAGATTTTCTTGAATTTCTGGGCTAATTAACAATTCTACACTAGAATTTAAGAAGATGAGAACTTGCGGTTTTGGGTCAACTTTGGTTAAATTGCGGAAAAGTCCGCGAATTAATATATCCCCAAGATCATCTGCTTCACTACCTAAATATTTTGATGTAAATACAAAAACAGGTTTGTCGCTCATAGAAATCACTCCTCAATATATGCATTAATATTATTAATATATTCTATAAATCATATTAATAACCTTTTACAATGTGATTTTTTTTGCAATTTTTTTTTGCGTATAGTATAATGGAAGAAATAGGGAGGGAAAAATATGATTCTTGTCAGCGCTTGTTTAGTTGGAGTGAATTGTAGATATAATGGTGAAGGAAATAATCATCCAGATGTTCTTGCTTATCTAAAGGATAAGCAGTGGATTCCTATTTGTCCTGAACAGTTAGGGGGATTACCGACTCCTAGAAGTCCAGCAGAGATAACAAATGGTGATGGAGCTGATGTGTTATCTAAGGAAGCTAGCGTAGTCACTCAGGATGGATTGGATGTAAGCGAGTCATTTATTCGAGGGGCTGAAGAAACATTACATATTGCTCAGTTATCTAGAGCTACTGAAGCTATTTTAAAAGAAAGAAGTCCTTCCTGTGGATCGTGTCAGATATATGATGGTAGTTTTGAGGGTAAAAAGAAACTTGGTTCTGGAGTAACAGCAACATTGTTAAAATTACATGGCATTCAAGTTAGATCGGAGGAAGATTTATAGAATTTCTTAAGAGTATAATCTCCCTTGCGTCAAGTAAACACTACTTATAAAAAGGGAGGCGATCACGATTCACGAAATCTTTGTAGATGGAGAAGAGTATATTCATGTCCAAGGGTATGATGATCATACTGAGAGGTTAGATAAGATTTTAACTTCTTTAGGTAAAGATGAAAGATTGATTCTAACTTTGAATCGTGCTGATGCTCAAGATGCTGATGATTTGATTCGCTATTTGCAGGAAAAAGGTTTTGAAGTTCAACCTAAAGGTGGTCATGAAGATGATTATTATCTTCATTGTTGGCGGAAGAAATAATTAATTATTTTTTGCGATTTGGGTGCAAGGCTGCGTTTAATGGCATATATAGAAAAAAGATCCTTAAAAAAGTCAACTCTGCATAGTTTTGTATTTAATAAGAAAGCTTAGCTTAGTGCTAATACTTTGTTTTAATAGTTAATTTTGCCTGATCGAGCTGACTTAGGCGTTGCTTTTTTTCTATATATGCCATTAAACGAGGCTTTGCATTTTAATTGCTAAGTTGAATAATTAATAATTTGGAGTATAAGATTATTAACTCTTAACTCTTAAATATTAAGGGGTGTGATGTCATGGTTGTTGGGATATGTGAGATGAAAGTTAGGATGGCTCAAGTTAATTCTTTGAAAGAAAAACGAAGGATTATTAAAAGTATATTAGGACGTGTACAATCTAAATTTAATGTATCAATATCTGAAGTAGATTATATGGATATACATAAACAGTCTCAGATTGGCCTGGCCTATGTTAGTAATGATAGTGCACAAGCACATAGAGTTCTTGAAAATGTGGTCTTATTTATAGAAAATAATTTCGATATAGAATTATTGGATTATCATATAGAAATGTTATGAAATAATATACCCTCTAGATATTTTTAGCCAAATGCTAAGAATATCTAGAGGGTATATTTTATGATTAGCCCACAAAAAGTAGTCGCACAAGAGCTTGCATATCATATAAAGTACTGAATTGGCGAGGTCAGTACTTTATATGGTATGCAA
>JAGMES010000318.1 GCA_023128035.1 Halanaerobiales bacterium
CATAGGGACAAAGGGCTTCGTTCAACAAAATTGTATCCAAAATTTAGATTACAGATATTAGTAGGTGATGTTTGGGTTAAGTAACTATTATCAAACGAAGATATATTTTTTTTATTTTGAATTTCGGATACAATTCTAAATGTTAGCAGACATCGGCTGAACTTACAGAAAATACAAAAACCCCTTAAGCGTAAGCTTGAGGGGTTAAACATTATAAAACTATTCATTGTTTTTATTTGCATTATTTATTTCTTCAGCTAATTGTTTTACTTCTTCAAGAGAAAGTTGAGTATTTTTTGCAACTATTTCAATTGGAATATTACTTTTTAGTAGGTTTTTAGCAATTTCTATTTGAGTTTTTTTGGTTCCTTGCTCAATACCTTTTTCCATACCTCTAAGTTCAGCTTCTTCCTGCGCTTTTTTAATGGTTTCACCTAAATTGGATATCACTTTCTCCACCTCCTCTGGAGATGATTTTTTAATCATTTTCACTATATTATCAAGATTTTCTTTCGATAGATTTGAGCAGATGATGTTATTAAACCAGTGAGTAAAAAGTTGAAATTGTCTTGTATCCATATTTTGTAATACATCTGTTATTGATTTAAGGCGATCATCTAACTCCATTATATCATATTTTTGATCTAATAAAAATATAGATCCAATCATGTTAGATAAGTTTTTTAAATCTTCTGGTTCATAACGGTTTACATCAAAGAGAAAATAGGAAAAGTTTAGGACGTAGTTATCAAATTCTTCATAACCGCTTAGTAATTCTTTAAAGTTTTTGGTAGCAGTCCAGTTGTTTTGTCCATTATATAAGACCATGGGAATGATAGAGGGAAGGCGGAAATCTTTTCTTGAAGAGACTTCTTCAGGAGTATCCTTTAAGATGTTTCTCCATATTTCCATCATGTAAGATAGTAAACGAAATGGCATAAAATAATCAACAGTAGATTGCAGTTCCATGAGAAGATAAAAGATAACATCTTGGTTCTTTAGTTTAATTCGATAAATCAGATCGGTTTCTTTAGAATGAAAGTCAGGTGCTATGAAGGAACCTTCCATTTGAATCATAGAATTCTCATCAATGTTATCCACCCATCCAGCTTTAACGAAACTTCGCACCAATTCGAGGAAGACTTTTTTGCTGGATAGAAGATGTCTGTAACCAGCATCATGAGGATGAGGAATGGAATTTTCAGTTTTATCACTTGACATTTTATCTCCTCCTAATTTCATATAGATTGAGTATACCATATAAAATATTGGTTGTGGGCAAAAAATACGAGAATTATGTAATATTATCTCATAGAATGAAGGTGAAAGGAAAACCCTGTAGAATTATTAAATAGGAGTTTATGTTAATACTCAAATAAAAATGTGGAGTTGTAGTGAATAAAAATTAATTGATAATTTAGATATAAGAGGAAGTATCGAGCATTAAAGACGCCGACATCTGTTAACACGCCATATACTGCATTTTCTCCGCTATCGCTCCGAAAACACCGCATATGGCGGAAATGTTAACTGAAATCGCCAACATGTTTGTATTAATAAGGAAAAGATTAAAGAAAGTTTTCTTGAAATAATGATATTGGGTTGAAATCAGAATTATATACAATTGATATTGCGGCAAATTAGCGACAATGATATAATAGTACTACTAATAAAAATAAAAGGGAGGATTTAATAATGACTTTTCAACCCAAATACACAATTACTCCGAAAATGGCAAAAAATTTGATGAAAATTCAGGAAGCGAATACTTTAGTAAAACAGTTGCCTCTCCCAGGTTATATTTTAAAAGAATTACAATATCAAACAAGGATTGATACAATTATTCTTTCTACAAAGATTGAAGGTAATTTTCTGGATGAAAAAAGAAAAAGGGATGCAATTAAAAAGGCTAGTGACAATTTAGAAGAACAAGAAGTACATAATCTTTCGAAAGCTTTGGAATATCTTGAAGATTGTGAACGCAGAAAATTACCTATTACAGAAGAATTGATAAAAAAGTTACATGCAATTATTCAAGTTATTCAATCTGGAAGACGTCCTAAGTTAAGTGAATATAGAACTTTCCAAAATAAAATTGGAGTAAAAGGAGAGCGTTCATCTATTGTTTATTTGCCACCAGAAGCTAAGGATGTACCAAGTTTGATGGAAGATTTAGTAGCCTGGGTAAATGCACTCGAAAATTTTGATTTACCTACTCCTATTAAAGCAGGAATATTTTTGTATCAATTCTTGACAATTCATCCTTATTTAGATGGTAATGGGAGGACAGGGAGAGCTTTAGCGACATATATTTTAAAAACAGTGGGACTAGATTTAAATGGATTGTTTGTGCTAGAAAAATATTATGATCGAAATTTGCAAGGATACTATGATAACTTACAAATGGGTTTACATCATAATTATTACTTTGGAAGAAACGAAGCAGATTTAACTCCATGGTTGGAATTTTTTATTTCTGGATTAAACGAAGTATTTCAAGAAGCAGCAACTATTGTACAGGAAAAGACAGAGGAATTTACGGCAGTTGAACCAAAGTTTTTAAAAGAACTTGATGTAGATCAAAGAGCAATTTTTGCTCAATTAAGTTTTAAAAGGAATCATCTTACTACAACAGATATTAGTCGTTTGCTAGGACTTGCCAATAGAACTGTGCGAGAACGAATTAAAAAATGGATAGATATAGGTTTCTTACAGCAGTCTGATCCAGATGCCAAAAGAATAAGGACAGTGACATTATCTAGTAAGTATCAAAAACTAGCCGAGGAAATTAATAAAGAATCTGAAAAATATAGATATTTATTTAAGTAAAACTTATATTTAATTGCTTAGACAATTGCAAAAGTGTTATGATATATATAAAGATCAAAAATTATCATGAAATCAAAGTTTTGTTGATAGTGCAGTTGGCGACATCAGTTAACACGCCATATACAAGGGAGCGGCCGTCAAGGTTGAGAATCTTATGAGGTGAAAGTCCTCTGTCATCAATTAGCCGATTCGGATGACTAGCATATCCAATGCGTGATGAGGTAACGAATCACGATGATGCTTGGAAGTAAAAGTCACGGCGGCTTATAAATTACCTAGGAATTTATAAG
>JAGMES010000319.1 GCA_023128035.1 Halanaerobiales bacterium
GAAGTTATTTTTAGTGCATCCCTTATTACAGCAGGTTCAGGTAAAGAATGCCAGGTAATTTCAGCAGTTGGCCCTACATTCCCAACTCCGTCAATTGCCCATACTTTAAAAGTAACCTGTTTATTATAGTCTTTTAAATCTACATATACAGAAGGAGTATCATTATTATATATAGTTTATGAGCCAAAAATTCCAGATGCTGTATTTTCAACTTCATATCTTGCTATCCCACTATTTGCTACATCTGTTGGCCTATCAATAGCAGACCAATTATCATACCAGTCTTTTAAAGTCACCCCTGTTCCAGAGTTAGAAAAATAGTCACTTTTCTCAGCAGAAAACTTGATTTGAGCTGGAGCCAGATTATCAAAAATTACTTTCTTTCTAGCCTCTTCACTCCTATTTCCAGCAGGATCAATTGCTGTAATTATAAATAAATGTTCTCCATTCTCTGCTTCTAAAGTATAATTAAAAGTATTATTATTCAAATCACTAATTTTTATATCATCTTCTCTTCTCACAATACCATTAATTTTATGTATCAATTCAAATCAAGCAATACCATTCTTGTCATAATAGCTATCAAAATGAATTAGTATATTTGTATCATCAGTATTTATCAATTCCTGACTATAATCGGTATCATCTGTTGAAAAGATCCCAAAAGACGGTTTATCTGGGTCGGTAAGGTCAACAATAATATGGCCCATATCTGAAATAGTACTATCTAGATTGTCAGAGGCAATTACTTGCCAATAATAATCTCCATCAGGTAAACTATATGTATAAGAATAGTATTTGTTTTGCTTCAGAGCTTGTGGGGGGGTTAAAGTAAGCGGTTAATTCAATCCAGTTATTTTCCCAGAATCGAATAACAATCGGATACTTTTTGACCCATTTTTCTTTAAATTGATCAAAAGCTAATTCTGCTTCTTGTAAAGTCAATACCTGATAAACCTTTTTTAGATCACTTATTAATTCTTTCTTATTCTTATGTGCTACATATTTGAGAGTGTTTCGGATTTGATGGATAATACAAAGCTGTATCTCTGTTTGAGGAAAAACAGTGTTAATATCTTCAGAAAAACCCGAAAGACTGTCTTTACAAACGATTAAGATATCATCTACACCTCTGTTCTTAAAGTCGTTGCACACTCCAAGCCAGAAACTTGCACTTGCACCTATCCATATGCCTAATATATCTTTGTAACCGTCTGTATCGATGCCTAATACACTATAGGCTGCTTTATTTATGACTCTATTTTCTTTGCGAACTTTAAAGTGTATAGCATCAAGATAAACGATGAGATAAACCCTGTTCAGAGGTCTTGATTGCCACTCAGCAATCAAGGGTAGAATTCTATCGGTTATTTTACTAACCATTGTGGGAGATACTTCAATTCCATAGATATCTTTCATATGATCTTCAATATCACGAGTAGACATACCTTTGGCATACATAGCAATAATTTGATCTTCCAATTGGTTAGATGTTTTTTCGTATTTCTTAATGATTTGAGGTTCAAATTCACTATTACGATCCCGAGGAACTTGAATGCTGGTATTACCAAATCTTGATTTAATGGTTTTCTCGCTGTAACCGTTACGACTATTTCCTGTATTTTTACCTTCTACACTGTGCTTCTTGTAGCACAGATGCTCCTCTATTTCAGCCTCAAATATTTCCTGTAGAGTGTCTTTAAAAAGGTTTTTAACATCTCATGAACGTCCTCTACAGTGTGGCAATTTCTTGCCAATTCTTTGATAGTTTTGTCTTGCATATTTTGCATAAATGATCATCTCCTCTATTGGTGATTATAACCATTTACACAAAACTTAAGACATTCTCCCCAAAGCCTTTTCTACTTGTTCAATTACACCAGCAATCATGATTGAAGGTATCTTCAAAGAAAGATGATCTTTCTTAAATGTCTCCCAATTATCATTATCTCTAAATATATATTTAATTGATAGTTTTTGTGATGAATTAGTTTTAATCATAATAATATCTCTTTCAATAAAGTTATCCACAAACCTTCAAAAGCATAATTTTCTATACAATAAAAAAACGATGGTGAAATTACCTATCACCATCGCCATTACTACTACTCAAATATAGCAAGAAAAATGTGTTATCTCATTTTCAAATCTAAGACTGGTTCAAAGTATACATTAGATATTTGATTTCTCTCAAAAATCTCTTTAACTCTTTCAGTCACAATTATCGAAAGCAAACCATAATCAAACATGAAGATATCTGAACCATCCCAGTAATCTTCTACAACTTGAATCCCGCTATCAGCTTTTATACGCTCATCTTCTTGAACTCTTTTGCATAGTGGACAATGCTCTATTTCTTGTCCATCACCTGAAAAAACCTTATAACACCTTCCTAAAATCTCCATTTGTCTCAATTCAGAAACATGCGATTCGTCTAATTGACTATTGTCTTCAATATCTAAATCACAAAATCTGACACCTACGATTTTGTTTTCTCGAATAATATCTTGAACTTTCCTTCCTGCCAATACTAGTCTAACGTTCTGATATATATCAGCAGGTTTCTTGCCTTCTAAAGTTATCTTTGCTGTCCCCAATTCTCTTCTCTCAATTCCATCACAAAGACTACATTTGAGCAAAACTCTAGGAGTTCCTTTTCTAATAGGTATTGGCTGGGCAAAACCTTCAAAAAGCCCTATTTTCATTTCATAAAATTCTGTATCAAGAACTTTTTCGAAACCAAATGGTTTTATGTTTTTATAAAAAGCCTTCTGGCTACTATTCATCTAGCCACCTCCTATTTATATTTACCTATACCAGTATCTTGTATCATATTGTTAAGTTGTTTTAGAACATCATCCTGTGTAAAGTTTGGATCCTTCAAGAAAAAGTCTTGCCATGCTTTATTCCAAGTCTGTCCAAGAGTATTTGTCTTTGTATGAAGTCCATCAGGTTTAAGTCTATGGACATCTTTTGGCAAGTCATATAAGAACTCACCACTATTAACATTCAATCCAACTTCATCAAAGTAATCAGCAAACTGTTGTGGTAATGCATGATGTACTTCTCCTGTAGGAATTTTCCCTGTTGCTTCATACTGGACAGTCAAAAGTTCTT
>JAGMES010000032.1 GCA_023128035.1 Halanaerobiales bacterium
GTCAAAAAGCATGTCTCTTAACAGTGGTAATAGTCCAGTAGTTAATGCAGATAAAAATGGGTTATGGTTTGATACATTTTTCGATATTGCAGGCATAGTTATGGATATTGTAGATATTGTCAAACAGCCAAAAAAATGTTATAAATTGGGTTGCTTTAGGAGCTGATGTAGGTTGCATGGTGCTACCTGGGGCAACTGGTGGTGGCAGAGCTGTAAAAGCAATTGGTAAAGCTGATGATATGATAGATGTTGTTAAAAGTGCTGAGAAAATTGATGATGTTATCGATATAGCTAAGGGATTGAGAAAAGTTGATCCTAGTACAGTTATAAATGCATTATCAAACTTCAAAGGAAAAAAAATGATTTTTGGTATGGATACATTTCTTTTGGGCAAAAGAGGGTTAAAACATATACTTGAAAGACATTATCTAAAATATTGGGATGGCTCTATTAAAACGGTTCAAAGTTTCTTTAATAAAAACATGAGTATTGATAATATTTCCGATGCAATTCATCATATTATGAAGCAAAATAGAAACATTTTAATTGAAAAAGGAACAAAAGGTAGGTATCAAATTGAAGGAACTTATAGTGGTATTAATTACATTGTTGGGTTTAAAAACGGGCGAGTTGGGCAGTTTTATCCAAAAAATTAATTACTAAAGAAGGTGATTATTATATTTACTATAAAGTCTTATATAAAAAAGCCTAACACAATAATAAAAGATTTAACTATTTTAAATGATAATTATAAAGATTTTTTCGCAGAATTAGGTGATGAAAAGGCAATAGAAAAAATAGTCAAAGATATTGATACAGATTATATTGAAGGGGCTATTTATTTAAAGTATAACGAGACTATATTAATGGATTTCACATACTGGGATATAATAGATCAACTTTGGGCGTACATGGTTAATTTAGTAGATGATAGTTTAAAAAATCAAGAAACAGAATTTTATTTTCCAGACCAACCTATTAAACTACAGATTAAAAGTCTTAGCAATAATTTTACATTATTATCTATCGAATCAACTACGAAAACTCAAATAACACTTCCTAAATATGATTTTTATAAAGCTATCTTAGAATCTGCTAAGGAATTTTTTTTAAAGACACAAGAATACTTTGGTAATGCAGTGGAATATAGTTATGAATCGGAATTAATTAATAAGCTTGAAAATGAGTTAGCTAATATGATTTAATAGTTATGAAATCTTGAGCTAAATTATGAGAGATCAAAATTTTAGTCTTAGATCTCTTTTTAACACTAGGACTATAAGACTACTACTCAATTTAGACAAAGATAGTAATTATGATATAATGCAATTTGAAAGAGTTTTTATGAAAAATAAGTAAGCGTCAAATAGCCTCTATTTCATTTTAAGGTGGGGGATATTTGACGGTTCTTTCCAATAGCTTTGGAAAGAATCTATTTGATGCTTACGTTTTTAGTGCTCACTTTGATTTGGATACCTGTTCAAATTGTGAATTAAGGGAAGTCTGCAGAATAAAGTTTCAAAAAAAGAGCTGTGTAGTACGATTTGAGGAAAAAACATTGATTGCAGATCAAACCCGAGCTTCAATAAAGATAGAATTAAAAGAAAATACGAGTCAAAGAGCAGCAATTGAAGGAACAAACTCTGCTTTGAAAAGAGGTCATGGTGCAGATAACATTAAAGTTAGAGGTCTATATAAATCAAAAGTTATTATGGGCTTGAAATTCACAGCACTTAACTTTAAAAAATTTGCCAGATGTATTACCAGTCAAGTTGAAAAAATTCCTTCTCACCCTGATTACGGGATAGTTATACCCTAAAACAAGGAATTCGAAGTTAAATTAACAAACATATCCTTATGGTGTATGTTGTAATAGACCCTAGAAAATAATTCGCAGTGTACAACTAGTATTGAATTACCTGAAAAAGGAATTTAAAAATTTTAGAGCCCAGTTTTAAGAGATATACCTATCCTTTTTGCAGTGGAATCAAGAAGGCTACTATCAAATAGATTAGTAGCCTTCTTTGGTATATCAAATTAGTAAAGTACTACTTCAATGCTCACTACTATGACCCGGTTATTGGTCGATTTGTGAGTGAGGATCCAATTAAAGATGGGGTTTAATTGGTATGTATTCTATTATAATAATCGTGTGTCTGGAATAAGGTACTTGTAGTTAGCCGAGGAAGGTTAGGCAGCAATAAAAAGTAGGAGTTGCTTTGCACAAATGGCAGTGTAGAGAGAAATCAAGACCAATAAGTTTATATATATACTACTGGACTGCACCTAACTATGTAGACATTTCTAAAAAAGATTTTTGCTATCTTCATCTGAGTAGTACAAGGATAGTGATGGATGAGAGTGGAAATTGTATGTATAGCGAGTATAAGCATTTAATAAAAATAACTACCTAAGATTGGATTTGATGAAATGACTAAATAAAAATTTAAAAACAAAGGGGATTAGAAAAAACATTGCTCCCAAATTTGGAAAGCTTAAAAAGAAAATGCTAGAAAATATCTTGACTTAGTATTGAAAAAGGAGTTTCGTAGCAAAATAAACTTGATACGCAAAAGGAGGCTGATGCAAATGATGAGAGAGATGATGCAAGAGGTTTTGTTGACTGGGGTGGGGGCTGCACTTTGGACCAAGGATATGATTGAGGAGAGGGTTAGGGGTTTGATGAATCAGGGGATGATAGGTAGAGTAGAAGGTGAAAATTTAATGAATCAGATGATTCATCGGGCAGATGTTGAAAGGGAAAGGATGAAGTTGAGAGTAACGGAAGAGATTCAAAAGGGTTTGAAGAGTTCTGGTATTATAACAAAATCGGATTTTGAAGAGTTAAAAGACGAAATAAAATCTTTAAAGAGTCAAGTTTTTATTTTAGAGAGTAAATTAGGTTATGAAACCACACCAGATCAGCAGCAATAGAGGATAAATTGTGTTAATATTATTAAAAATTATTACTTTAATTTTGGCTGTGGTAGGTGTTTTAGGAACAATTATACCACTAATACCAGGTGCTACACTAATTTTGCTTGGGGCGGTGGTTTATGGAATTGGGACAGATTTTAATGGATTTTCTTTAACAGAGCTTTTAATTTTCGGTGGTATAACCCTTTTAGCAGAGGGAATTGATAAAATTTTCAGCTTGATTGGAGCCAAAAAATTTGGTGCTAGTAAAATAGGTCTTATGGGAGGTATGGTCGGGTTATTGATTGGTATTTTTACCATGGGCCCAATTGGTATCTTTTTGGGGCCTCTAGGTGGGGCAGTGCTTGCTGAACTGATAGTAGGTCGTCCTTTTGATCAGGCCATAAGAGTAGGTTTGGGTAGCCTTATAGGGGTTTTGGGTGGAACTATCACAACGTTTTTTATTTCACTGTTCTTGGCTGGCTGGGTTGTTATAAGAATATTTATATAAAAGGTGGAAATTTTCTATGCCTCTTCGAGATTTAAATCGTCGTTACCGTCATATTCAAAGATATCGTCAGATTGTGGAAATTTTAATTCGTAATGGATTTGGCTTTTTTATTGAAAAATTAGATCTCTATCATATGCTTTCTTTTAAAAATAGGGTACAAAAATGGAGAAGTTCTGATGAATTTGGACTGGGGAAAAGGCTTAGAAAAACTTTGGAAGAATTGGGGCCAACCTTTGTTAAATTTGGACAAATGTTAAGCACTAGATCAGATATATTCCCCGAAGAAGTTCTTAAAGAATTAGAAAAACTTCAAGATAAAGTTCACCCAGTACCTACTATAAAGATTCATGACATTATTTTTGATGAGACTAATCATCAAGTAGAAGAGATTTTTTTAGAATTTCTTGAAGAACCTCTAGCTGCAGGTTCAATAGGTCAAGTTCACAAAGCAAAATTATTCACAGGGGAAGAGGTTGTTGTCAAAGTTCAAAGACCTGGAATTCACAAAAAGGTTAAGGTGGATTTAGAGATTCTTACTAATCTTGCTGGAATAGTGAAGGAAAGAATGCATAATCAGCTGAACTTTGACCCTGTAGAGATTATAAAAAACTTTTCTCGAGCTATTATAGAAGAGTTAGATTATCATTCAGAGGGTAGACATGCGGAACGATTTAGTCGTAATTTTAATGATAACCCAAATATAAAAATACCGAAAATTTACTGGAAATATACTACTCAGAAGATTTTAGTGATGGAATATATCATTGGTACAAAAGTAACCGAATTTCGAAGAGATGATAATCTGGTGAAGCGACAACATTTTGCTAAATTGGGCGCAGAATCATTTTTTTCACAAATTCTTTTACATGGTTTTTTTCATGGCGATCCTCATCCAGGGAATATTATGATTATAGAACCAGATAAGATTGCCTATCTGGATTTTGGTTTAATGGGAGAGTTGGATGATAAGGTTAGAGATCAATTTGCTCAGCTTTTTGTTGCTTTGGTTAGAAAAAATACAGATGGTGTTGTAAATGCTTTTTTAAATATGGGAATGGTTCAGCCTAATATTGATGAGCATAAGTTTAAAAAGGAGATTGGAGGGTTGATCGAAAAATATTATGATATCCAATTGATGGAGATTCAAATGCATTCTTTGTTTGATGAAATTATGGAGATTTCAAGGAAACATTCTATTTATTTTCCATCTAACATTATATTATTGGTTAAAGCTACTATTACCCTTGAAGGTGTAGCTAAACATCTTGAGCCAAGTTTTAATCTTTTAGAAGTGGCAAAACCTTTTGCTATTAGGTTAATTCAAAAGCGTTTGCACCCAGGTCGGATTATAAAAAATTTGACTAGTGAAGCTGGAGATTTTTTTCAAAAGGTAAGTTATTTACCAGAAGATTTACATTTAGCTTTACAAAAAATTCTAAACGATAATCTAAAGATAAGATTTCAGCATGAAAATTTACAAGATCTCGCTTCAAAACTTGATATAATTATTAATAGACTGGTCATGGGATTGATTGTCTCGTCTTTGTTTGTTGGTTCATCTTTGACCATTCAATCTAAGATTGAGCCACTTATTCAGGGAGTTTCAAGTATTGGATTTGCAGGTTATGTGATTGCTGGAATTTTAGGAATATGGTTGGTAATATCGATTTTACGTTCCGGAAGGTTTTGAATTAACAGAAAATAACGAAAAAGATCTTGACAAAATGAGAAAAGTGTAATAATATTAGAATACGTAGTACTATATTAAATGTGGTTTAATAAAAATTATTTGGTCTAATTGAAGGAGTGTCAAGTGGATGCGAGTAAAAGATATTTTGGATACTACCCTTTTACTTTTAATTGGTGTAATCTATTATACGATTTTTCAACCAATTTTTCCTGTTAGTGGGTTGAAACCTGATTTTACTTTGGCAGTACTTTTTGTAATTATTTTAATGAAGGATGATTTCCGTATTATAACATTTAGTATACTTTTTTTATCTATTTTTGCTTCTCTGTTTACTACCTTTTCTGGTTCATGGATAAATGTAATTGAAAAAGTTATTTCTTGTGGTCTACTTTATCATTTAGTTCATTACTTAAGGAAATATATTTCTAACCAGGAAATTATGATTTGTATTATTAGTTTAGTAGGTACAGTACTTAGTGGATGTATTTTTTGTGCTTTAGCTGAAGCTTTTGTAGGTTTACCTGTTCCTTTTAGTATATTTTTGAGAAAAGTAATTTTACCATCGGCTTTTATGAATTTAGGAATTGCTTATGTACTTTATATCTCTTTTAAGTATAGTGAAGAAACTTTGGAAGTGAGCCTTAATAAAAAAATGTAATCTTAATGATTAGCCCACAAAAAGTATTTTAATAATATGTTAATACCTCCCTTAAGATCTCCTCTGAGCTTTGTTTCAGGGGAGATTTTTTTTGTATTTTTTTGTAAAGTTTCTTATTCAGGTTTTTAGCAGGAATGAAGTTTTCTTTGTAGAACTTATTTATATTTGACACAACTTTAGTAGTTTCTATGCAAGGTCGTGTTTAGTGGTATATTATATTGATAAAAAGCTCCTTTAAAAAGTCAGCTCTGCATAGTTTTATATTTTAAGGAAAGCTTAGTTTAGAACTAATACTTTTTGTTGTTTAGTTAATTTTGATTAGTCGAGCTGACTTAGGCGTCGCTTTTCATCAATATAATATACCACTAAACGAAGCTTTGCATTTAAACTACTAAAGTTACTACTAAATTTAAAGTAGATTATTTAAATTGGGGAGTTGGAGAAATGTTGGAGAAGAGATGGGAAATTTATGAGAGATATCAACAATTGACTCAAAGTATTGCAGGTGAACTTAATTTATCGCCTATTACCATTCAAATTCTTATTAATAGAGGAATGAAAACCTCTAATGATATTCAACGTTTTTTTCAAACTGATCTTAAAAATTTATGGGATCCTTTTTCCCTATCAGGTATGGAAAAAGCTGTGGAACGTTTGATAGTTTCTTTACAAAGTGGGGAACGGATCGTTATTTTTGGAGATTACGATGTAGATGGAATAACTGGTACCAGCCTCTTATGGCAGGTTCTTAAGAAAATAGATGCGAATGTAGATTATTATATACCTGATCGTTCTGAAGGATATGGATTAAATAAAGCTGCTGTTCAGAGATTGGCTGAGAGTGGTTATTCTTTGATTGTGACTGTGGATAATGGAATTAGTTGTTTTGATGAAGTAGAGTTAGCCAACTCTTTGGGAGTAGATGTAATTATTACTGATCATCATGAACCCCCAGATAGAATTCCCAATGCAGTTGCTGTCATAAATCCCAAGTTAAAAGATTGTAACTATCCTTGTTCATATCTTGCAGGTGTGGGTGTTGGTTTTAAACTTTGTCAGGCACTAGCTCAAAGGTTAGATTCTCAATCTGTGGAAGAGTATGTTTTAAACCAGATTGATTTGGTTACTTTGGGAACAGTAGCTGATATTGTTCCTCTTTTAGATGAAAATAGGATTATTGTTGCAAATGGGTTAAAGAAAATTCAAAATACATCAAATCTTGGATTAAGGGAATTAATTAAAGTAGCGAATTTGGAAGATAAAGAGATTAATACTGGGCATATAGGTTTTAATATAGGCCCAAGGATTAATGCGATTGGTAGATTGGATAATCCCATGTTTGGAGTGGAGTTATTAACAACAACAGACCCTGAACTTGCAACTTCCCTTGCTACCAGATTAGATCAGACTAACCGTAAACGTCAGTTTATTGAAGAGTCGATTTTAGAACAGGCTATACAGATGATTGAAGATAATGGGTATGCAGAGGATTTTGGAATTGTTTTAGCTTCTTCTGAATGGCATGCTGGTATTATAGGTATTGTTGCCTCAAAACTTGTAGAACGTTATTATCGACCAATCGTTTTGATCGCCCTTCAAGATGGAATAGGAAAGGGTTCAGCTCGAGGAATTCGTGGGATTAATTTGTATGAAGCTTTGAACTCTTGTAAGGAGTATTTGATTGGGTTTGGAGGCCATGAGATGGCTGCTGGTTTATCTTTGGATCCAGAATTTGTTGAGCCCTTTAGAGAAGCTTTTAAAAACTATGCTAGGAGTGTTTTAAAACCAGAAGATCTTCAGCCATTTTTAAAGATTGATGCAGAGGTAGAAATAGAACAATTAGATTTTTCCCTTTTAAATGAATTAGATATGTTGGCTCCTCATGGTATGGGTAATTCTCGGCCTCAATTCCTTCTTCAAAATGTCAGACATAAATTTCGATTAGTAGGTACTCAAGAAAATCATCTTAAAATTGATGTTTTTTCAAGAGATAAAAAGCTAAGCGGAATCGGTTTTGGTATGTCTTCAAAGAGTAAAGAATTGAGAAAAAATCAAAAGATTGATTTAACATTTTCATTGGGTCGTAATGTCTGGCAAGGCAAAGAGTCTTTACAGATGATGCTTAACGATTTGAAAGCTTCTCAATTTAGTTTGATTGAGAGAGTTTTTTTGGATGGAGATCAGATCCTTTTAAATTCTTTAGTACAAAATGAAGAAACTGATCTTAATAAAATCAAACAGAAATTTGTGCAATATAAAAACGAAAGATTATTTCAAGAAATTTATAAAATGCATAAGAATCATACTTCCCAGAAGTGTCTTAAAACTTTAGAGAACACCTTAGAGTCAAAAAGAATAGTTAAGATAATAGGGTCTGAAAAAAGTCTTTTAATCAGTGCAAATTTTTGCCAAAGTCGCGAAGCATTTTGGAGACTTTTTACAGTATATCATCTCTTATCTAAATTTGAGATTGCCTGTGTAATTTATCCTTTTCGCTCACAGGTAAATCAACAATATGAATTTTTTAAAGAATATTTTAAGCAATTTGGTTTATCGGTTTATAAAGCTACTGGTGCAATCTCTTCTCAAGAACAAAATAGACTGAGTGAGGCTATAAGAGATGGAGAAGTGAATTTGTTTATTACAACTTCTGAATATTTGAAATCTAATTTGGATAGATTTCAAATATTTAAAGAAAGACTGTGTTTTTTTATCATAGAAGAGGTTGATTTAATCTATAATAAATTAGATTTCTTAAATTATGAATGGAAGAATCCTTTTATTTTAGCTACAACTTCTATTCAGGATAGAAAAATGGTTGATTTGATAAAGAAAGCGATGTATTTGGATGAACTAAAGCTAGATTTAGAAATGATGGGAAAAATTTCAATTAAAGACAAGCGCGAGATTGAAAATAAGGATGAGTATTTGCTTCAGCTTTTAAGAAAAAAAGAGAAAACTCTTATCTATGTTAATTCTCCCAAGATGAGTGTAGAACTAGCTAGAAAGCTTAGAGATAGATTGGCAGAAAGCGGCGAAGAGATTATTTATTTACATGAAAAATTAGAGCTTAAAGATCGAAAAATACTGGAAGAATTTTACCAAGCGGGCAAAGTTAAGTTTGTAGTTATTACTGATACAGTAGCTAAAAGAATACAGATTTCTGATATACGCCACATTATTCACTACCAGCTCCCTTTTCATCAAAATGACTTTATTTTAAGATGTTTGAAAGGTCGAATGGAGAAGGATATTAGCACAATTCATTTTATCTATGGTGAACTTGATAAAAAATGGAATCAGAAAGTTGTAAATAGCTTAATTCCTTCGCGAGAGGTTTTAGCTGGACTATATAAATTATTTGAGAAACTGGCTGACAGAGATGGTCAGATAAGTAAAAATAAAATGAGACTTATCGAAGTATTAAAGAAAAAAGAAGAGGAGCTTATTCCAAGTTTAACTATTTCCTCTTCTGTGAAAATTTTTCAACAGATAAAGTTGATGGAAAAAGAGAAATTACTTCCAAAACCCAAGCAAAAACTGGACTTATACTCGTCAATCATGTATAATGAGGGTATTATAGAGAAAAAATTTTTTAGCGAATTCTGGCAGGCTGCCCTTAATGAAGATTTAGATACACTCTTGCGGTCTTTCTGGGTTTATTTATGAAGGAGGTAAAAGAAAATTATGAGTTATCGAAATCATATTCGTGAGATCCCAAATTTTCCGAAAGAAGGAATACTATTTAAGGACATTACTCCAATTTTTAAAAATCCTACCGCTTTTCAAGATTTAATCGATGAATTTTATTTTCAAGTTAAAGATTTAGATTTTGATTATATAGCAGGAGTAGAAGCTAGAGGCTTTTTAGTAGGTGCACCCCTTGCATTGAAAATGGACAAAGGTTTTGTACCGATTAGAAAGAAAGGTAAATTACCTGGTGATGTTGTTAGTGCAGAATATGATCTTGAATATGGATCAGCTACTTTAGAAATGCACAGTGATGCATTTGAACCAGGTAGCAAAATTTTGATTATTGATGATCTTTTAGCAACTGGTGGAACTATCTCAGCATGTATTGAAATGGTTGAAAAGCTGAAAGGAACTGTTGCAGGTTTAACATTTATTATGGAACTTTGTTTCTTAAAGGGAAGAGAAAAGATTGGTAACTATCCAATTATCTCTTTAATTCAAGATTAATCGCTGATTAGCGAAATTAGAAAAGGGAGAGTTGTATATGGAGTTACATGAACTATTAAACAAAATACAAACATATACAACCGATCCAGATCTGGATGTGGTCTCACGAGCATATGAGTTTGCCCGTAAGGCGCATGAGGGTCAATTAAGGGATTCGGGAGAACCATTTTTCTTGCATCCAGTGGGAGTTGCAGAGATTTTAGCTGAGCTGGAAATGGATGTTGTGACACTTACTGCTGCTTTTTTACATGATGTAGTAGAAGATACAGAGATTACAACAAAAGAGATTGAAGAAGAATTTGGTGAAAAGGTTGCATTATTAGTTAATGGTGTGACGAAGTTAAGTAAAATAGCTTTTAAATCAAGAGAAGAACATCAAGCAGAAAATTTACGTAAGATGTTTTTAGCAATGGCAAAAGATATACGGGTAATTTTAATAAAATTAGCTGATCGATTGCATAATATGCGTACACTAAGTTATACTACACCTGAAAAACAGAAGCGAAAAGCAGACGAGACCTTAGAAATTTACGCACCTTTAGCTCACCGCTTAGGAATGTCCAGAATCAAATGGGAGCTAGAAGATTTATCTTTCCGCTTTTTGGAACCAAATATGTATTATGATCTGGCAAGGAAAATTGCTTCTACCCGTAAGCAGAGAGAAGCTTATATGGAAGTTGCTATAGAGGCAATTTTGGAAAAAATGAAGAAAGATACGGCAATTGATGCCCAAATCTTTGGTAGGCCAAAGCATTTATATAGTATTTATCAAAAGATGAAAAGACAGAAGAAAGAGTTTTCTGAGATATATGACCTTATTGCGATTCGCGTGATTGTAAATAATATTCGTGAGTGCTATGAAATTTTAGGAATCATTCATGAAATATGGAAGCCAGTTCCGGGTCGTTTTAAAGATTATATAGCTATGCCAAAGTCTAACATGTATCAATCTCTTCATACAACGATCATTGGACCTAATGGAGATCCATTAGAGATTCAAATTCGTACATGGGAGATGCATCGGACGGCTGAACATGGGATTGCCGCTCATTGGAGATATAAGGAAGGTAAGAACGATGGTGAAGATTTTGAAAGGAAACTTTCCTGGTTAAGGACACTTTTAGAATGGCAGAAAGATTTACAAGATGCTACCGAGTTTATGGAAACTTTGAAGATTGATCTTTTTGAGGATGAAGTTTTTGTGTTTACACCTAAAGGTGATGTTGTTTCACTTCCTAGGCGTGCTACTCCAGTTGATTTTGCGTTTTCTATTCATTCAGAGGTTGGTTTAAGTTGTGTGGGAAGTAGAGTTAATGGTAAGATTGTACCATTAGAACATAAATTAGATAATGGTGACATTGTTGAAATTATTGCGTCTAAGACTTGTAATGGACCTAGTCGGGATTGGCTTAACTTTGTTAAAACTTCTAAAGCAAAGAGTAAGATTAAACGCTGGTTTAAACGTTTACATTTAGAAGAAGTTGTAGAACAGGGTCGCGAAACCTTAGAACGAGAATTGAAACGTTATGATACGGATGTAAAAACTCTTGAACGAAATGGTAAACTTCTTGATGTAGCTCAGAAATTTGGTTATAACCGGGTAGAGGATTTAATAGAAGCAATTGGGTATAGTAAGATTGCACCTATTCAAATTGCGAAAAAATTAAATCTTTTCGATCCACAAACTGCTTCATTGGAGCGTTTGCTTCAGAAAATAACCCCTTTACCTCGACGTCAGAGTATCAGCAAAGGTGTTCGGGTAGAAGGAATTGAAGATCTTTTTGTTCGATTGAGCCGCTGTTGTAATCCTGTTCCTGGAGATGAAATTGTAGGATATATTACCCGGGGACGAGGGGTTTCAGTTCATCGTAAAGATTGTCCAAATGTGAAAAGCCTTGAAAGAGAGAATGAACGGTGTATCAACGTTGCTTGGGAAATCGACAGGGGTGAGACCTACCAGGTTGAATTGGAAATTGAAGCATTAAATCAGAGGGCTCTTTTGAATAATGTAACTAGAATTATCTCAGAATCAAAGGTAAATATCTCTGCAATCAATGCTCGAACTAACCGCGATGGTGTAGCTAAAATTAATGTTTCTTTAGGAATCAGTAGTCTTGAACATATGAAAGATATAATTAAAAACCTTTACCAGATTGATGGAGTACTTGATGTAAAAAGAGCTAATCCAACTTAAAGTTGTTTGTGAGGTGAGTGTTGATGCGAGCTGTTCTTCAACGGGTATTAAGTGGTTCAGTCACAGTTGATAGAGAGATTGTGGGACAGATTGGCCCAGGTCTTGTAATTCTTTTAGGAATTGGTCAAGAAGATGGCCAAGCAGATATCAAATATCTTGCTGAAAAAATTGTTAATTTAAGAATATTTGAGGATGATGAAGGGAAGATGAATCTTTCTGCTTTAGGTTTAGGAATGGAACTTCTTGTCATCTCTCAATTTACTTTATATGGTGATTGTCGAAAGGGGAGAAGGCCGAGTTTTTCAGAGGGGGCTTCTCCAAAAGATGCTGAGGTACTATATAATGAGTTTCTTGGAGAAATTAATAAATATGGATTAAGAGTAGAAACGGGCAAATTCCAGGCTATGATGGATGTGGAGATGGTCAATACTGGCCCGGTCACCATGCTTATAGATAGCAAGCGAAATTTTTAGGAGGAATATATAATGTTTGTGAAACATATCGAAGTTGGAGTGATGGGAGTTAACTGTTTTCTGATTGGCTGTGAGGAGACAAAAGAAGCCCTGATCTTAGATCCAGGTGAAGATTCTGATTGGATTATGGAAGTAATTGAAGAAGGTGACTGGCAAGTACGTTATATTGTTAATACCCATGGGCATTATGATCACATTGGAGCAAATGGTGATATTAAAGATAGGACTGGGGCCAAGCTTTTAATTCACGCTGATGATGCAAAGTTGTTGACTGATCCTTCACTCAATATGTCGTTCTTCACTCGTAGCACAATTAATGGTCCTGCAGCAGATCAGACCCTGGAAGATGGTGAGATAATAAAAGTGGGCAATTCTGTCCGTTTAAAGGTTATTCATACACCTGGTCATACTGAAGGTTGTATTTCATTATTTCAGGATGGACGTCTTTTTACTGGGGATACCCTTTTCTCTTACGGAATAGGAAGAACCGACTTACCTGGTGGTTCATCAGAAGCGATCATGGATTCTATTCGCAATAAATTGATGACCTTTCCAGATGAAACAAAAGTCTATCCAGGACACAATGTTCTTTCAACAATAGGTGAGATTAGAGTTCAAAATCCATATGTTCATTAAAGGGGAGTCATCATTGAATCAGAAAATTTTTTATCTTCAAATTCAACCAGAATCATTTCAAATATCTATTCAGAGGCTTTTGGAAATTCTTTTACCCAAATACAAATTTGAGTTCCTTAATGATGATTTGTGCATACAAGATATATCGTTGTTAAAACTGAATCTCATTGAAAGCAGTTTTAACAATAAAGAACCTTTAGTAACTGAGCTGACATTTGTTGAAGGTGATCAAGTTTATACAGATCGACGTAGTCATACTGAAATTTTAGATTTTCGTTATGAAGAGTTTGATTATCAGCGACGTGGGAAAGATCTTATTAAAAACCATATCTATACTTTCTTAGTTAATTTTTTAAATGAAAAGATGAGTCCTTGGGGAATTTTAACAGGGATTAGACCAACTAAGATATTGCATTATCTTCGTGATAAGAAATTTTCTTTTGAAGAGATTGAGGGTATATTAAGAGAAGTTTACGTAATTTCAGACGAAAAAATTGACCTTCTTCTTAGAATTGGCAAGATTGAAGAAAGATATTTGCCAACCCGTGAGGATGCAAATAAACGGGTTAGTATTTATATTGGAATTCCTTTTTGCCCATCTAGATGCAGGTATTGTTCTTTTCCTTCGTTTTCTGTGCAAAAACATAATCGTTTTATTAAACCTTTCCTTAATACTTTATTAACTGAAGTAGAAGAGATTGGAAGTTTCATTAAAGAACATGGATTACAGGTAGATTCGATTTATTTGGGTGGAGGAACTCCAACTAGTTTATCAACCTCACAGATGGAAGCATTGTTAAGACATGTTGAAAAACATATCTCGGTAGATAACCTTTTAGAATACAATGTTGAAGCAGGCCGTCCAGATACTATCACTTTAGACAAATTAAGAGTATTAAAAAATTGTGGAGTGACTAGAATTAGTATTAATCCACAAACTATGCAGCAAAAGACTTTAGATACCATTGGAAGAGATCATACTGTTGAAAAAATTATTGAAGTTTTTGGGTATGCCAGAGAGGTTGGCTTTGAAAATATAAATATGGACTTGATTATCGGATTACCGGGAGAAGATTTTCAAGATGTACAATCAACAATTGAACAAATCTTCACTCTTAGACCCGATAGTGTAACTATACATACTTTATCATTAAAGAAAGCTTCAAGTTGGTGGGAAACGGCAGGAGATTTACCTTTTCCTCCAGATTATGAAGTAACTCGAATGCTTGAGTACGTTGATCAAGTCTTACAAGAGAATCAACTTTATCCTTATTATATGTATCGACAGAAGTATATTTTAGGAAATCAGGAGAATGTGGGATATTCTATCTCTGGTAAGGAATCAATTTATAATATGATTATGATTGATGAACGGGAAACAGTAATAGGTTTAGGCGGAGGGGCTGTGACAAAAGTAGTCAACCCTAAAGATTGGAGTTTATCCCGATATAAAAATCCAAAATATCCTGGAGATTACATTGATAACATCAATCAAATTCTTGAAGCTAAATTATCATTATTGACATCTTTTCAGTGATAAGGTACAATAATGAGAGGCCATAGAAGGGGAGAGAAGTTATATCAAAAAGTAATTATTTTATTTTATATGAATAGGGAGGATGGAATTATGAATCGTTTCTTAAGAAAATACAGAGGTGTAATTGTTTGGGTAGTTGTTTTTGCTTTTGCAATTGGTGGTGGATTGTTAGGTTATGGTGCGTATCTTACTAAAGGCAGTGGCGAAAACAATACTCAACAGGTTCAGGCAATGGCTGAAGTTAATGGTGAAAATGTCGTTTATAATGACTATATTCAGCAATTACAAGCTTTAGGTATTCAGAATACTAGTGGTTTGAGTCAACAACAGATTTTAGGTTATCAGTATTATGCTTTGAGCAATGCTATCGATAGAAAATTATTGCTCCATGAGGCGAAAAACCAAAAGATCAAAGTTAAAGTAACTAATAAAGAGATTGACGAATATGTTGACAGAACAATGGAAGAAGCAGAAATTACTAAAAAAGAGTTGGAGAATATTTTAAGATCACGCGGAATGACCTTCTCCCAATGGAAGGGAGTTTTAAAGAGCTCCTTTGCTGAAGATAAATCACTTAATAGTTTGATGGATAAAGTAAGCGAAGATGTGGTGGTTCCAGAAGAAGAAATTATTGAAAATTATGAGAAAGTTCGTTTAAGTAATATCTATGTTGCTAAAGATGGTGAAGAATCAAAAGCTAAAATTGAAGAAGCTTTAGCAAAAATTGAAGCTGGCGAGGACTTTGCAGTAACTGTTAAAAGCTATTCTGTTGGTGGAAATGTTGAGGAAGGTGGAGACCTTGGTTTCATGACCCGGGTTGATGCTTATATTGAAGAAAACTTAGTAAATGAAGCATTTTCTTTAGAAGTTGGACAGAGTTCAGGTATTCTTGAAACTGAAGGTGGTTATTATATAATAAAAGTTACTGATAAAAAATTAGCTGAAGGTGAAGAATTTGAGGCTGAAAGAGTAAATATTGAAGAAGAACTTTTAAATACTAAGAAATCTGAAGCTCAGTCAAAATGGTTTGCAGAACTAAAAGATCAAGCAAACATTGTTATTCATGAATCTGGTTTTGCAGGTTATCATGCTCTTACTCAGTCAGATTTTGAAACTGCTGCAAAGAAATTTGAAGAAGCTTTAGTGAAGTATTCAGAAAACATTGCTTATCTTTCTTATCTTGGTGAAGCTTATTTGAAATTGGAGCAACAAGATAAAGCAATTGCAACTTTTGAAAAAGTAGTTGAAATTTCTCCAGAAGATCATCTAACTTATTTAGCTCTTGGTAATGTTTACAAAGGTATGGATGATAAAGAGAAGGCTATTGAATATTATAAAAAAGCTAGTGACAATGCAGGTGACGAATATATGGTTCGTTTCCAGTTGAGTTCTCTCTTTAGTGAATTAGGAGCTGAAGATTTAGCAACTGAAGAACAGGCGATCATTCAAGAGATTGCTAATAAGATTCAAGAACAACAGCTAAAGGAAATGGAAAGCATTGAGAATGAGGCTGCTAATGCTGAAAGTGCAAATATCGAAAGTGAAACTACTGAAAATAACTAATCTGGTTTAAAATGATAAATGGGTAAATTATTAACCAGGCTACAGGTAACCCCTGTAGCCTGATTAACAGTTACCCTTTATTTTTTAATGATATAAGCAAAAAAAGCTGATACAGAATATTAAAGGAGGTTGTATATATGACTATTAAAGCTCCTCGAGGAGTGAATGATATTTTACCCCCAGATTCATTTAAGTGGCAGTATCTTCGAAGAAAGGCAGAAGAGATCTTTGATTGTTTTAACTTTGAAGAGATTATTTTACCAATTTTTGAAAGCACTGACCTTTTTCAACGTGGAATTGGAGAAGCAACTGATATTGTAGAAAAAGAGATGTATACTTTTGAGGATAAAGGTGGACGTAGTATTACTCTTAGACCAGAAGGAACAGCATCTGTGATGAGAGCTTATCTTCAACATAAAATTTATGGTCTACCTCAACCAACTAAATATTTTTACTTTGGCCCAATGTTTCGATATGAACGTCCTCAAGCTGGTCGCTTTCGCCAATTTTATCAGTTGGGTGTAGAGGTACTAGGCGCAGATAATCCTGCTGTGGATGCTGAAGTGATAATCCTTGGTTTACAGTTATTAGATTCTTTAAAAATGAAAGATTATAAAGTATATCTAAATAGTGTAGGTTGCCCTGAATGTCGTAAGGTTTATAGAGATGAACTTCAGAAATTTTTTAAGCCTAACTTAGATCAACTTTGTTCAGACTGTCAACGTCGCTATGAGCGGAATCCTATGCGAATGTTAGATTGTAAAAATCCAAATTGTAAGATACATATGGAAGGTGCTCCTTCTATTTTGGATCACCTCTGTGGTTTTTGTGCTGACCATTTTGAAAAGGTGAAGTCTAATCTTGATTTAGTTGGAATTTCTTATATTGTTGATCCTCGATTAGTAAGAGGTTTGGATTATTATACAAAGACTGCTTTTGAGGTAAAATATAATAATTTAGGTGCTCAGGATACAATATTTGCTGGAGGTCGCTATGATGGCCTTGGTGAAGAAATTGGTGGGAAGAATGTCCCAGGAATAGGTTTTGCTTTGGGAATAGAGCGTCTTATATTGATGATGGATGATCAAAAGGTTGATTTACCATTTTCACATAACACTGATTTATTTTTCACCTGTATTGGTGAAGAAGCTGAGAAAGCTGCGTTTAAATATCAGAATCAACTCCGTAAAGATGGAATTAAAGTTGCCGTGGACTATTTAGGTCGAAGTGTAAAAGGTCAGATGAAGATGGCTGATAGATTGAACGCTAACTATAGCATCATCTTAGGAGACGATGAGCTTGAGAAAGATATGGCGACAATTAAAGATATGATTTCTGGTGAACAGATTGAGATTCAGTTGAGCAATCTGGTTGAAGAGATGAGTGAACGGATAAAGTAAAGGAGGCCATGGAATGGGAGAAAATATTAAAGGTTTTAAGCGAACATATCATTGTGGTGAATTACGCATTGAACATGTAGGGAAGAATGTAACTTTAATGGGATGGGTTCAACGTCGTCGTGATTTAGGTGGGCTCATCTTTGTAGATATGAGAGATCGTTCTGGTTTAGTACAAGTTATTTTCGATCCAGAAGATCAAGAGTTATTTGCGAAATCTGAAAAATTGCGGAGTGAATATGTTGTAGCTATAGAAGGTCAGGTTAAAGAGCGTTTACAAGCTAATCAAAACCTACCAACTGGTGAAATTGAGATTCAGGCAAAAACGATTAGAATTCTTGATGAAGCTAAAACGCCCGCTATTTATATTCAGGATGATTTGAATGTCTCTGAAGATGTACGTTTGAAATATCGTTACCTTGATTTGAGAAGACCAGTTATGCAGAAAAATTTAATTTTACGTCACAAGGTTACTATGCTGGTGCGTAAGTATTTAGATAAAAAAGGCTTTTTAGAAATAGAAACTCCAATGCTTACAAGAAGTACCCCAGAAGGGGCTAGAGATTATTTAGTGGCAAGTAGAGTGAATCCGGGTCGTTTCTTTGCATTGCCACAATCTCCACAAATCTTTAAGCAGATTCTGATGGCTTCAGGTATGGAAAAATATTTTCAGATTGTTCGGTGCTTTAGAGATGAGGATTTGAGAGCAGATCGGCAACCAGAGTTTACCCAGATTGATATCGAGATGTCTTTTGTAACCATGGAGGATATTCTTGAAATGATGGAAGAGATGGTCATTGAAGTTTTTGAGAACTTAGGTTTTTCTACTCCTCATTCCTTTCCACGGATGACCTACGCTGATGCTATGAACCATTATGGTTCTGATAAGCCTGATATCCGCTTTGAGATGCTTTTAACAGATGTAGCAGATGTAGTAAAAGACGTGGACTTTAAAGTCTTTGCTACGACTTTGAAAAATGGTGGACAGGTGAAAGGAATTCGGGCTGAAGGTTGCGCTAACTATTCAAGAAAGCAGATTGATCAATTAACTGAATATGTATCTATTTATGGAGCAAAAGGTTTAGCCTGGATTGCCTTAAAAGAAGGAGGAGTCAAATCTCCGATTGCTAAGTTCTTTACTGAAGATCAATTGAATAAACTAATAGAGAAGATGGATGGTAAAACAGGTGATCTTCTCCTCTTTGTAGCGGATTCTCCTAAAGTAGTAGCAGCATCTCTTGGAGCTTTACGTCTCAAACTTGGTAAAGAAATAGGACTTATCCCAGAAGACGTGTTCAAATTTATCTGGATCACTGAGTTTCCATTGATGGAATATGATGAAGAGGCTGAACGTTTTGTTTCTTTACATCATCCTTTTACACATCCAATGGAAGAAGATTTGTGTTTACTGGATACTGAACCTGCCAAAGTTCGAGCAGAAGCATATGATTTAGTCTTGAATGGCGTGGAATTAGGTGGTGGAAGTATTAGGATTCATAATAGTGATCTCCAGAAGAAAGCCTTTGAGATGTTAAGTCTTAGTGAAGAAGAGATTAATGATAAATTTGGCTTCTTGTTAGAAGCTTTCCAATATGGTACACCACCTCATGGAGGAATAGCTTTTGGATTGGATAGGATGATAATGCTATTGTCTGGTAGTGAAACCATCCGTGATGTAATTGCCTTTCCTAAAACAGCCAGTGCTACATGTCTCATGACCAATGCTCCATCTGATGTAGCAGAGGAACAGTTGAAAGAATTGCATATCAAGATTGATAGATAGGTTTTTAATATAACTATAAATTTTAAGATGTAAATATTGTTACTTGAAAGTGCATTAGCTTTATGTTATTATGAAGCTACGAGGTTGAGTTAAGAACAATTGAAAAAATATTCTGCTGTGCTCGTGATGGAGAAAATATTTTTGACCAACACTTACGAAATGGGATCCTGGACTTCAACTGCAGCGTAGAAGCCTCCCACTATTGAGAGGACCTACAACCCAATTGAGAGGGTGCCCCCCTGGTGACAGGGATCAAAAATATCATTCCACACGGCATAGCGGATAGGAAAAACACCATTTAATATGGTGTTTTTTTATTTTTATAACATTGAAGAATATTTAGTATTTTATAAGAACAAAATAAGATAAGAATTTCAAAAGAGATGGAATAGGTGATGCTATGTTTAAAATAATTTCTAAAATATTTAGATGTTTAATGCGAAACCCTGAAAATAATGGCATGAAGTATTCAATGAAGGTAAAAAACGTACCAAATTCAATTAAATTGATTAAAAAAGAATTAGAAGAAATCTTTTCAGATTGTAGTGATTTTATTGTACGCGAAATATCAATAGGAAATGAAGTAGAAATTAAAATTTTAATTGCCTTCATGGAGGGTTTTGTTGATAAAATAATGGTAAATGATGGTATATTAAGACCATTGATGATCGATTCAAGGCAAACAATTTTAAAAAAAGATATAAATAAAAGTACTATAATCGATCTCTTGAAGGAAAACCTTTTAAGTGTTAATGATTTAAAGGAGTTGAAAGATTTTGGCCAGACAATTGATAATATCCTTTCAGGTGATACGGTAATCTACATTGATGGAAAGAGTATAGCATTTACAGCAGGAATGCGAGGTTGGGAACAAAGAGGTGTTGAAGAGCCAGATACAGAGGCTGTAGTTCGCGGGCCTTGTGAAACTTTACGGACAAATACGTCGCTATTACGTCGAAAGATTAAAAATCCCAATCTAAAACTTGAAATGATGAAGTTAGGCAGGCAGACAAACACAGATATTTGCATTAGTTATATCAAAGGATTAGTAAATGAAGATCTCGTAAAAACAGTTAAAAGAAGATTGAGTAAAATAGATATAGATGCTATCTTAGAAACAGGATATATTGAAGAGTTGATTGAAGATGCTCCATTGTCGATTTTTCCAACTGTAGGGAATAGTGAGAAACCAGATATTGTTGCAGCTAAATTATTAGAAGGTAGAGTAGCGATCTTTTGTGATGGAACCCCCTTTGTACTCATAGTCCCTTATTTGTTGATAGAAACAATTCAAGCAAGTGAAGACTACTATTCTAGAGCGGTTTTTGCATCTTTTATTAGGCTTGTTAGAATTTTGGCTTTAATTATTTCTAGTACATTACCTGCAATCTATGTAGCAGGGAACATTAGATTTTTTTGAGAGAGATCATGAATTGAGCTTACAGTCAGATGTTGTTATTGCAAAAGGAATGACAGCAAAGAAGGTTTTAGAAGCAGGAAGTGATTTAGATAGTCTTCCTGTTATGCATTTAGTAGATATACTCAAAAACTATGTAGCTTTAGCTAAAATGAGTAAAATATTATTGTTTGATCTGTTAAAACAGATGGGTAGTCAGGGACGGTCTCCAGTAATTGGCGTGGTAAGCCAAAGGGATCATGACAAAGATAATTTTTTAATAAAAGATTTATTAGTAGAAGGTGGGGCTATTATTAAAAAAGATAAATTGGCTGGATGGTTGGACTGTATGGAGACTAGAGGATTATTATTTGTATTAGGTGAAGTTAAAAGTACAATTATCAATGTCGCTAATCCGTTAGATAAAGATAAAAAAGTAGCTATTGAGGTGACCCAGTCAAATGCAAAAATGGATGCACAATTAAAAAATGAAAAATTAATTTTTTCAATAGAGATAAATGAAGAGGGAAATATCGGATCCCAACAAGGTGTGGGAGATTTGACCATAGAAGAGATGATTAAAATATTAGAAGAAGAAACAAAAATAGTTATCGAGAAAGAAGTGCGGCATGTTATAGAACTGGCTAAAAAGAAATATAACGCTGATATTTTTGGTTTTGGGGAGATAGTACATAGAAAATATCCAAATTATTGGAAAGAGGTCAAAGAAGACTGGAATGCTGTTTTTAGTGAAACTCCTGTTGAGATTAAAGTAGAATCTAGTATTAGAAGGTCAGGTATGATAAAAAAACCGACAACACCATATTAAAAATATAAAATACCAGGCATTAAGTGAATGAGGTGAGGAGAGTGAAAGAGATAAAAATTGGAAGCTTTCAATTATCTTTGATG
Organism: Halanaerobiales bacterium; assembly: GCA_023128035.1. The sequence continues at coordinate 21,867 of JAGMES010000032.1, forward strand.
AAGATTTTGACCTAAACTCCCATTTCTGTTATTATTAAAGTGAAAAAAATTTAGGGAGTTGTTTTAAAAATGGATAAAAAGATAATGAGAAAAGAGATTAGCAGATTACGTGATCAATTATCTTTAAAAGAGAGAAAACAGTATTCTGAGATGATTCAGCGAAGAATAACAGAACTTAGTATTTATCAAGAGGCAAGGACGATTTTATATTTTGTTTCCTTTAGGAGTGAAGTGGATACTATTCCCTTGATCCAGGATGGATTGGCATTAAATAAAAGGGTTGTTTTACCTATTTCAGACCCTTCTAGGGGTTGTTTAACTTTTTCAGAAATGCGGGATTGTGAGAGAGAATTATCTCCAGGTGCATATGGAATTTTAGAGCCTAAAAAAGAGTTTATGCGACCTGTTCAAGCTCCTGAAATCGATTTTGTTCTAATGCCTGGACTAGTTTTTGATTTATATGGATATCGGATTGGTTATGGTGGAGGATATTATGATCGCTTTTTGGGAGAGTTGGCGTCTAAACCTTCTCTGATTGCGATTGCTTTTGATTTACAGATTTATAATGAACCTCTCCCTTATGAAGAGCATGATATTCCTGTTGATTTTATTGCCACTGAAAAGCGTTTAATTAACTGTAGAGAGAATCGCAAAAAACTATTTGGAAGAAGATAACCTAACACCATGTAAATGGTGTTTTATTTTTGTATGACTAGTATAATAATAGAGAATATTAATAGTAATTATATTAAAATACTACGAGGTGAAAAATTGTGAAAGATGAGAAAATCTCAGGTTTCCAATTATCTATATTATATATAGGGTTTCTTTTAGGAAGTTCAGCTATTTTGAATAGTTCCTATGCCGCTGTCAGGATGCATGGTTAGCGTTTCTAATTGGTTGGGTAGGTGGATTTATTTTACTTGGTATATATTTATATCTAGCAATCATAAATCCATCTCAAACTCTCGTGGATATTTTGAAAAAATATTTTGGTACTTATTTAGGAAGCCTAATAGGTGTATATGATTTAAATAATCTTTTTCCAGTTTTGGAACGGGGTATCTTACCTGTTTTAAATGCAGCTTTTGGAATAGTTTCTTTTTCCTTTGGAGAAGTAATTGTATTTTTAATGATATTCCCTAATGTAAATAATAAAAAAAATATTGTTAAAATATCTTATCTTTCGTTTTTAATTGCAGGAGGATTATTATTCATGATAACTTTAAGAAATATTTTCGTTCTAGGGTCAGATCTGCTATTGAGAGGTGTTTATCCATCATTCTTATCTACAAAATTATTTCCAGTTATTGATATAGATCCTTTTGTTGCTGTAGATTTGTTGATTGCTGGTGTAGTGAAAATTAGTGTTTTCATGTATGGAGCAGTAGTTGGATTGATTCAGATTTTTAATCTTGATGACTATAAACTATTTATTCTTCCAATAAGTACAATAATAGTTGGATTATCTATCTGGGTCTTTGATAACGTATTTGAAATGCAAAATTGGATAAGTTAAATATTTCCTTATTATACGATTCCTTTTCAGATTATTATACCTGTTCTATTATTGATTTTTTCATTGGTTAAACAAAGAAAAAGCTAATTTTATAAATAGCTCATTTTTTGTTGCTCAAGATGCCTACCGCAAAAAACTTTTAGTTAAATAAGTCTGTTTTATAAATGAGGTTAAGAACGATTACAAAGCAATTAAAGGAGAATTTTATGAATGATACTAAAATTTCTAGTTTTCAATTAGCTATGTTAATGATGGGTTTCATGTTTGGTACGTCAGCATTTATTACAGTGGTAACTAGGGCTCAACAGGATGCCTGGATTGCTTTTTTAATTGGGTGGGTTGGTGGATTTATAATTATACCTCTCTTGCGATATTAAATCCATCGAAGACGCTCATTGATATGTTGAGAGATAATTTTGGTAAATACTTAGGGAATTTATTAGCGATTCTATATATTCTATATTTTATTGATGATGCGTCGTCCATATTAAGAAATTTTAGTGAATTTATGATAGTTACTATTTATCACGATACTCCTTTATTTTTTATAATTTTTGCTTTTGTATTGCTTATTACTTATATGTTGAGAAGTGGAATCGAAACTTCAGCTAGAGTATGTGAGATATTCGTACCTTTTGTTTTTTTGATTGTGTTTTTAACAAATCTAGTTGCAATAAGTAAGTATGATTATAACAATTTTTTACCAGTTTTAGAACATGGAATAAAGCCACTCTTAAAAGTGGCTCAGTATCAGTTTACCTGGCCTTTTGGGCAAGCAGTAGTATTTTTAATGATATTCCCTTATCTAAACAAAAAGAACAAGATTTTTAAAACGTCATTTCTCTCTACTTTGATTGTAGGTTTAATAATGTTAAGTATGGCCCTAAGAGATTTGTTAGTTTTAGGGCCAGATATGGTACTACACAATCTTTATCCATCAATGATAACTGCGAAAATGATTTCCCAATTAAGTTTAGAACCGTTCCTTCCAGTTATTTTGCTAATTGGAACTATGGTAAAAGACTATATATTTATATTTGCAGCTTTGTTGGGAATTGCTCAATTATTCAATCTTGATGATTATAATATTTTTATTAAACCATTCATTATTTTAATTGCTGCATTAGCAATCTGGGATTTTGAGAGTTTGTTGGAATTTTTAGCATGGAGTTCAGATATTTGGTTATATTTTGCTATTCCATTTCATGTTATTATCCCTGCGTTATTATTGATTATTTCTTTGGTCAAAAAAAGATTATCAAAGCTAAAAAATAGTTGATAATGTTTTGACATGGAGTCTCTTTTTCTGGTATTATTGAAGTGGTGAATTGTTTGTGTAAAAAATAGAGAAAATCAAAAGAATCAGGGTGATTCGTTATGGATTTATTCAGTTATACTGCTAAAGAAAGTCTAGAAAAAGATGCTCCATTGGCAAGCCGGATGCGTCCTAGAACTTTGGATGAATTTATTGGGCAAGAAGAGATTGTAGGCGAGGGGCGTTTGTTACGCCGTGCTATTCAGGCGGACCGGCTTACTTCATTTATTTTTTATGGACCACCTGGGACGGGGAAGACTACGCTGGCCCAGATTATTGCTAATACAACTCACTCAGAGTTTGAAATGCTAAATGCTGTTACCTCTGGAGTAAAAGATATTAGAGCTGTTTTAGAAAGGGCCAGAGAAAGAGTAGGGATGTTTCAAAAAAGAACAATTTTGTTCGTAGATGAGATTCATCGTTTTAATAAATCTCAACAAGACGCATTGCTTCCTGCTGTAGAAGATGGAACAGTGATTCTTATTGGTGCGACTACAGAAAATCCCTATTTTGAGGTGAACTCACCTCTTGTATCTCGTTCTCGCATTTTTAAATTAAATTCTTTGACTCAAGAAGAAGTGAAAACTGTCTTATTGAGAGCATTAGAAGATCAGGAGCGTGGGTTGGGTAAATATAAAGTTAGGTTAGATAAGGATGCTTTAGATCATCTTGCAAATATTTCAAATGGTGATGCCAGAAACGCTTTAAACGCTTTTGAATTAGCTGTGCTGACGACTTTAGAGGATAAAGAAGGTATTATTCATATTGATCTTGAAGTTGCCGAAGAATCGATTCAAAGGCGAGCTTTGAACTATGATAAAAATGGAGATAATCACTATGATACAATTTCTGCTTTTATAAAGAGTATGCGAGGATCTGATCCAGATGCTACATTATATTGGCTAGCAAAGATGCTTTATGCAGGAGAAGATCCAAAGTTTATTGCAAGACGTATTTTAATTCATGCCGCTGAGGATGTCGGTCTTGCTAATCCTCATGCTTTAATTGTAGCTCAAGCTGCTGCTTATGCTGTAGAATTTGTAGGAATGCCTGAAGCTAGAATCCCTCTTGCTGAGGCTGCTTTGTTTATTGCAACAGCTCCAAAAAGCAATGCGGCTTATGTAGGTATTAATTCAGCAATGGAAATTGTTAAAAAAGAAGAGGTAGGCTCAGTTCCTACACATTTGCGGGATAGTAGTTATAAAGGAGCCAGTAAGTTAGGACACGGCAAAGGATATAAATATCCTCATGATTATCAAGGAAGTTATGTTAGTCAGGTTTATTTACCGCCTAATATACAAGGGAAAAAGTTTTATGAGCCAACTGGAAATGGCTATGAAAAACAGATTCAAGACTATTTAAAAAAATGTGGTGATCGCAATGAATGATAGATATTTGATGGTTGATAGACAAGTTAGAGTTCAGATTAAAGTCAAAGATAGCAAGTTTATTGCTAGTGTAATGCCTGTGGAGACTGAAGAAGAGGCTTTAAACTTTATTCAGCGAATAAAAAAGGAATTTTTTGATGCAACTCACAACGTATCAGCCTTTAAAGTAGGGGTAGGGGATCAGGCGATTAAGCGATATGATGATGATGGTGAGCCTGCAGGGTCATCTGGCCCTCCTGTATTACAGGTCATTGAAGGTGCAAGTTTAACAAACACTGTTATTGTAGTGACAAGGTATTTTGGTGGAACAAAATTGGGTTTTGGTGGACTTGTCAGAGCTTATGGTGATTCTGCTAAAACAGGGTTAGCTGAGGCTGGTGTTAAAGAAAAAGTTCGCTACCTATTAATTAGCATTCAGGTACCTTATGATCAGATGGGAAGTGTTATAAAAGAGATCCAGAGTGGTGTTGGTGTGGTTAAAGATACTCAATTTTCCAATGAAGGTGTAGATATTTTTGCCGATCTCTTACCAAGCTATCTGGAAGGCTTTAAGAAAAAGATGATTGATGCTACTAGAGGTAAAGCTGTTATTTCTGTGGCAAAGGAAGAATTTCGAAGTTAAAGTAGATGTAATAACATAGTAATTTCATCTACTTTAATGTTGACAATAAATGAAAGATGTGCTATTATAATAGTGTTAAATCCCTACAGGATTAGTCGGAATTAGGGGGTCTAGAAGATGAAGCTATCAACTAAGGGACGTTATGGAGTAAGAGCTATGTTTGATCTGGCAATACGTTACGGTACAGGGCCAGTCTCTATAAGGAGTATCGCAGAACGTCAGGGACTTTCAGAACATTATTTGGAACAGTTGATCGCAGTACTTAGGAAAGCGGGACTGGTAAAAAGTGTACGTGGCGCCTATGGGGGTTATTTTTTAACGAAAGAGCCAAAAGATATTACCGTTGGGGATGTGATTAGGGTTTTAGAGGGGCCTATTGCACCTACTGAATGTGTAAGTGATGATGAAGAGAATCATTGTGCAAATTCTGAAGATTGTGTAACTAGATTTATCTGGGAAAAATTAAAAGATAAAATCGATCAGGTTTTGGATGAAATATCTTTAGATGATTTATGTCAATTTTCATTAGAAAAAAAACATAAACAAGATGAAGGATTCATGTATCATATTTAAGAAAATGAAGGGGGAACCAAAAATGGAACGTATTTACTTAGATAATGCAGCTACTACTCCAACACGCCCAGAAGTAGTTGAAGCAATGATGCCATATTTTACAGAGCAATTTGGTAATCCATCAAGTGTACATCTTTTTGGACGTGAAGTTTCCAAAAGTATAACAGAAGCAAGGGAACAGGTTGCTAAATTAATTGGTGCTGCTGATCCTTCTGAAATTATTTTTACAAGCGGTGGTACTGAAGCTGATAATATGGCTATTATTGGAACTGCATTGGCTAAAAAAGATAAAGGAAATCACATTATTACAACTCAGATAGAACATCATGCGGTATTACATACCTGTGAATATTTAGAGAAGTATTTTGATTTTAAGGTCACATATTTACCAGTTGATAAAGATGGTAAAGTAAGTCCAGAAGAAGTAAGAGAAGCGATTACTGATCAAACCGTATTGATTACGATGATGTTTGCGAATAATGAGATCGGAACAATTCAACCCATTGCAGAAATTGGAAAGGTTGCAAGGGAAAAGGGTGTTTTCTTCCATACTGATGCCGTACAGGCAGTCGGTAGTGAAATAATAAATGTTCAAGAGATGAACATTGATATGCTTTCTTTGAGTGCACATAAATTTAATGGGCCAAAAGGTGTGGGAGCTTTATATGTTCGTCGTGGAGTTAAACTAGTACCACAGATGCATGGAGGCGCACAAGAACGAAAACGCCGTGGCAGTACTCATAATACAACAGGGATAATAGGATTAGGTAAAGCTGCTGAATTGGCTTATAATGAATTTGAAGAAAAACGGGTTAAACTTATCCGTTTGAGAGAAAAACTTATTAATGGTCTTGAAAAGAGAGTTCCTGAAATAGTTTTTAATGGACATAGAACCGATAGATTACCTAACAATGTTAATTTTTCATTTAAATATATTGAGGGTGAATCTCTGTTATTAAATCTAGATTTAAAAGGAATTGCGGCTTCAAGTGGTTCTGCATGTACATCAGGTTCTTTAGATCCATCCCATGTATTATTAGCCATAGGATTAAGTCACGAGGTTGCTCATGGTTCCTTAAGAATTACTCTTGGTATGTATAATACCGAAGAAGAGATCGATTATGTTTTAGAAGTTTTACCAGAAATCGTAGAAAAATTACGTCAGATGTCACCACTCTATAATCCGTTAACTATTTAATAATATTTTAGAAAAAGATCTTTTGGATATTTTTAATGAATAAGGGAGATGAGGGCTATGTATAATGAAAAGGTTATGGATCATTTTCAAAATCCACGTAATGTAGGTGAAATTGAGAATGCAGATGGTACTGGACAGGTTGGAAATGCTACCTGTGGAGATATTATGAAAATTACTATTAAAGTTGAAGATGGAAAGATTGTGGACTGTAAATTTAAAACTTTTGGTTGTGGAGCTGCCCTTGCTACCAGTAGTCAAGTTACTGAGATGGTAATTGGTAAAACTGTTGAAGAAGCAAAAGAGATTACTAATAAGATGGTAGCTGCGGAATTAGGAGGATTACCACCTGTTAAGATGCATTGTTCAAATCTGGCAGCAGATGCGTTGCGCAAAGCAATTGCTGATTATTTGGGTGAAGAATATCAGGAAGAAGAACAAGAGCATCACTATGATCTTGAAGATGAAGAATAAAACTTGAAGCAAAGGTGGAAGTAGAATGAAACGAATTGTCGTAGCCATGAGCGGTGGAGTAGATAGTTCCTTGACTGCTGCTCTTTTAAAGGATCAAGGATATGACGTCATAGGAATGATGATGCAACTTTCACCAGAATACGAACCAGACAAGGAGTTTGGTGGATGTTGTACACTTTCAGCGGTAGAAGATGCTCGCCGTGTAGCCGAAAGATTAGATATTCCATTTTACGTAGTAAATTTTAAAGAACGTTTTCAAGAAGATGTTATTGATTACTTTGTGGAAGAATATAGTAAGGGGAGAACACCAAATCCTTGTATTATGTGTAATCAAAAACTAAAGTTTGAGGCACTTCTTCAACGTGCATTTGAGTTAGATGCTGAATATATTGCTACTGGTCATTATGCAAAGATAGAGCATAATGTGGATGGTCGTCATCTATTAAAGAAAGGTGAAGATCGTTCTAAAGATCAGACATATGCTTTATGGGGACTGACCCAATCTCAGATGGCTCATACTTTATTTCCTTTAGGAGATTACACAAAAGAACAGGCTCGAGAGATGGCTCGTGAATGGAATTTGGCTGTACACAATAAACCTGATAGTCAGGAGATTTGTTTTATTCCAGATGATGATTATGGTCGATTCTTAAAAGAACACCATCCCAAGTTAGTTAAACCCGGGCCAGTTTTGGATACTGACGGCAAACGCTTAGGTACTCATATTGGTTTACCTTTTTATACAATTGGACAGCGTAAGGGATTAGGGATAGCTGTGGGAAGACCCATTTATGTGGTTGACTTAGATACTAAGCGTAATGCAGTTATTGTTGGTTCAAATGAAGAGGTTTTTGGGGAAGGGTTAATTGCCGAGCAGATTAATTGGATTTCTATTCCAGAATTAATTGAACCGATGGAAGTAGAGACACAGATTCGCTATAACTCGTCACCAGCAAAAGCTGAAATTATTCCATTGAAAGATGGTAAAATTAAAGTTGTTTTTGAAGATATGCAACGTGCCATTACACCTGGTCAGTCTGTAGTTTTTTATCAGGGTGATGTGGTGGTTGGTGGTGGAGTTATTGATCGTGAAATTAAATAAAGTTTGCAAAGTGTTGGATTAGTGGATCCAGCATTTTTTTTATTTTCCTGCCCTGCATGAACCTTGGCCTGATTTTAGTAGACTAAACAGAGACCTTATGACTGATAGGAAATTTTTATCTGGATTTATCCAGTACTTTATGTATCTTAAAGGTGTTGCATAAAAAAATGGCGAAATAGTACTCATGACTATTTAAGCAAATAGCTTATTAAAGAGTAAATGCAAAAAGGAGTGTTTTTATGAGTAGTAGCTTATTTCTTATAGAACCAGATCTTAACTATAAAGATTCATTTCAAAATGTGGTCAAGGACTATCAGCATGCCAATGAAGATCAAATAGGGATTCAGCTTTTGTAGATTGGTGCGTGTTTCGCGGTTAATGGGATATATCATATATAGAAATGGTTTTAAAAGAAATGGAGGGATTTTCAGTGGTTGATAATAATGAGACACTAATCGTTGAAGAAAGTAATAGTATAGGGATGAGAAATGAGAGATCTCTCCATTCTGAGTTAAAAAAATGGTATGCTTTACCTGGGGATAAGTTTGAAGTTAGAGTAGATGGGTTTATTATAGATATTGTAAGAGGAGATCAATTAATTGAGATTCAGACGAGAAATTTTTATGCGATGAAAAAGAAATTAGAGAAGTTGATTAAAAATCATCAGGTTCATTTAATCTATCCGATTCCAAAGGAAAAATTAATTATTCGCATATCAGAATTGGGAGAGATAATCTCAAAAAGGAAATCTCCCAAAAAAGGTAAGCCCATTGATTTATTTGATGAATTATTGAGAATTCCAAAAATAATTAATGAGAAAAATTTTACTTTGGAAATCTTAATGGTTTTAGAAGAAGAGATTCGGTGTGAAGATGGAAAAGGAAGTTGGCGAAGAAAAGGGGTTAGTATTAAGGATCACAAATTAGTAGAAGTTCTTGAAACGATTAAATTTAATAAAAAAGAAGATTTTTATAAGTTATTGCCTGGGGATTTAGTTCAACCTTTTACAAATAAAATTTTAGCAGAGAGGATGAAAATTCCTGTTCGTAAGGCTAGAAAAATCACTTATTGTCTTAAGAAAATGGGTATGATAACTGAGTTGGGTAAATCAGGAAGAGAGTTATTATATGAGTTGGCTTAATTGCTAGGAATATAATTTTCTTTATTGAAAAATCTCTGTGAAAGAGTTATAATATTAGTAGAAGAGAGCAAAGGAAGGAGAAGAGCAGAGATGAAAGAATCATTTGTTATCTTAGCAAATTATCAAGGGAAGGAATATGGAGAAGTTGAGGAGTTAGTAGCAAGAGCTAAGTATAGAATTGAGGAATGGATGGAACACAATGTCGATTTAAGTGAGATTGAAATAATACATATTGAAAATCATTTGGTAACTCGATATCCTGTAAAAGAATTTCTTTCAAAATTTTAGTTAGTTAAGGAATTTATATAAAATATGAGATTAGCACAAATTAAAGGATGGCAAAAAAACATTGCAAAGGGACATTTTTATGCAATCAATTTGCCATCCTTTAAATTATATTTAAATATAATTTAAAAAATATTAAAAAAATATTTGCAAAAAAACAAAGAATAGAGGACTATGTAGGAGAATGCAGTAGATAAACACTTTAAATAAAGATTTAAAAACATTTAAATAAGAGCAGGAATATTTTAAATGATGTTGAATATATGTAGTGTATATAAATGTGATTTAAATAATATAATTATTAGAAAAGAGGATGATTGATATGATTGATTTAACAATTCATGAAGAACAGTTAAAACGTACATTAGAACGAGCAAAAGAGAAAAATATAATTATGCCTACTTTTGCTGAGATGCGTGATCCTGAAAAGATTCCCGAAAAAATTAAAGAAAGTTTAAAAGACGTAGGTTTGTGGGACATTAATCCCCTGAATCTTTTTAGAATAACTTGGAAAAACGAACCAACTAAAGATGGTGGACAGTATAATGGGGTGAACTATCTTGAAATTCCGAAAGAGCTTACAGGTGTAGACGCCAAAATTGTCGCCATTGTTGGTAAATGGTTCCCTACTGGTGCTCATAAAGTAGGTGCTGCTTATGGATGTCTTGCACCACGTTTAGTTACTGGTCAGTTTGATCCTACATATCAAAAAGCTGTTTGGCCTTCTACTGGGAACTATTGCCGTGGTGGAGCGTATAATTCTACCCTTTTAGCTTGTGACTCCATAGCAATATTGCCTGAAGGGATGAGCAAGGAGAGATTTGACTGGTTGAAAAAAGTAGCAGGTGAGGTTATTCCAACACCAGGTACGGAGAGTAATGTTAAAGAAATTTATGATAAATGCTGGGAGCTAAGAGAAACTAGAGATAATGTTGTGATTTTTAATCAATTTGACGAATTTGGTAATTATCTCTGGCATTATCAAATTACTGGTCACTCACTGGAAGAATTGTTTAATAATGTTGCTGGTGAAGGCTATAATTTAGCAGGTTCTGTATTTACGACAGGTTCAGCTGGAACTATTTCTGCGGGAGATTATTTGAAGAAAAAGTTCCCTTATAGTAAAGTTGCTGCTAGTGAAGCTCTTCAATGTCCAACTTTATTAACTAATGGTTTTGGTGAGCATCGAATCGAAGGTATTGGTGATAAGCATGTTCCGTGGATTCATAATGTTAAAAATACTGATATGGTTATTGCAATAGATGATGAGATTACTATGAATTTGATGCGTCTTTTTAATGAACCAACAGGACAGGAATATTTAAAGGAACAAGGTATTTCTAAAGAATTTATTTCTCAACTTTCATTATTGGGAATCTCCAGTATAGCAAATCTTGTTTCATCAATTAAGTTTGCTAAATACTATGAACTAACTGAAAAAGATGTTGTTTTGACAGTTTTCACTGATTCTATGGAAATGTATGGTTCCAGATTAGAAGAATTAACTGAGGAACTTGGCTCTTACACAAGAGAAGATGCAATAAAAGATTATCATAGATATTTGATGGGGCTTTCCACAGATTATTTACAAGAGCTGAACTATCAAGATAGAAAGCGTATTCATAATCTCAAGTATTATACATGGGTAGAGCAACAAGCAAAAGATCCACGAGAATTAGATGCTCAATGGTATGATCCAGAATATTGGGAATCAATCCGCAATAGTGTTGATGATATTGATCGCTTGATTCGTGAATTCAATGAAAAAACAGGGTTATTAGAGAAACTATAATTTTATTTTAGTTGGGTGCAAGGCTGCGTTTAATGGCATATATAGAAAAAAGCTCCTTAAAAAAGTTAGCTCTGCATAGATAGCTGTTTTTAGGTAGTTTTCTTAGGTCGATCTGACTTAGGTGTCGCTTTTTCCTATATATGCCATTAAACGAGGCTTTGCTTTTGAACTGGGAAAGTTAAATTTATAAAAAAATTAAAATCACGTTCTCTTTTGATTTAACTAGATTGGGAGAGAATGTGATTTTTTTTATGATAATAGGGGAACTTTTCTCTAAACTGAACGTCTAATTATTTAGGTACATAAAAAAATGAATTACTTCAGAGGATACAGTTATATTCTGTAGAACATAGTTATATAACTTACTAGAGAATACTTATCTGAAGTATCTAAGTAAAAAGATGAGGGGGAAGGATATGAAGTTTAATTTTAAAATTGTTTTTATAGGAGTCTTTGTACTAACATTAATGATGATTTCCGCATCAGTATTTGCTGCAGATTTTTTTGAATTGTGTAAAAATGGTACTCCAGAAAAAATTGCTAATGCAATTGATGAAGGTGCAGATGTGAATCAAAAAGATGAGGATGGGAAAACACCATTGATGTATGCAGCAGCGTACAATGCGGAACCATATGTATTAACAGTTTTATTACGAAGAGGTGCAACTGTAAACGCCACTGATGATGCTGGTTGGACTCCATTAATGTATGCAGCGCGTTATAATGGAAATATTGAGATTCTGGAATCTTTGATAGAATTCGATGCAAGCCTAAATGCTAAAAATAGCGATGGAGATACTGCATTATTAATTTCAGTCAAAAGGAGAAGGATAAGTGCAATCCATGTTCTTATCATTGCTGGAAGTAATGTGAATGTTAAAGATAAAAGTGGATGGACTCCTTTGATGACTGAAGTTAATGGCCTGCCGTTACAGCAAGTAGTTGATGGTTTGATAAAAGCTGGAGCAGATGTTAATATAATGGATAAAAGCGGACTAAATGCTCTGATGATTGCAACAAAAAATAAAGTTGAGATCAAAGTTATCGATTTAATACTTCGTGCAGGCGCTCAAGTGAATGATCAGGATGATAATGGATGGACTGCTCTAATGTATGCAACTAAAGCTAAAAGTTCAAAGATAATCTATACTTTACTTAATGTGGGAGCAAATATTAATCTCAAAAATACCAAAGGTGAAACTTCTTTAATGATTGCAGTTAGTGATAATTTAGATATTAAAATTATTGTTTCGCTTTTATATTATGGGGCAGATGTAAATCAAAGGAATAATAATGGTCTTTTTACTTTACTAATAGCGTCTATGGAAAATAAAAGTCCTGAGGTGATTGCTTTGTTGATTGAAGCCGGGGCGAATATTAATGATACAGATCCCATAGGGACCAACTCTCTTTCCTATGCTATTAGGTATAATAAAAGTTTAGATATTGTGTTTAAATTGATTGAATTGGGAATAGATGTTAATCATCAGAACAGTCAAGGGATGACTCCACTGATGTTTGCAGTGAAGTATAAAGAAGATCCGGTGTTAGTAAAGAATCTTATTAAAGCAGGTGCTGTCGTAAATATTCAAGAAGATATTATGGGATTGACGCCACTGATGTTTGCAGTTAAAGAAAATAAAAAAGAAGAAGTAATTTATGTGCTTTTAGATTCTGGTGCTGATGTAACAATAAGAGATTATTTTGGAAAAAAAGTTGTCGAGTACTTAGAAGAAAATAAAAAATTAAATGGAACCGATGTTTATTGGCATCTTAATTATCTTGAACCAGCTAAAACAATGAAACATTTTAAAGACTCTAAATCGAAATTAAAAACTGGTCTGATAGCTACAGTTATCCCTTCAGCTGGTCATGCCTATGTAGAAAATTGGTGGCCAAAAGGAACTTTATTTTTACTCGGTGAAGCGGGATTGCTTACAGTAGCATTAAATCAAGAAGAGACTGAAGATAAAATGCTCTTTTTTGCAATTGCAGCAGGTCTAAAGATTTGGGAAATATTCGACGCTGTAGATGAGACTGAAAAATTTAACCAAGATGTTGATGAATTTAATGAAAATGCAGAACAATTTAACCAATATATTATAAATAAATAATTTTTTAACTCAATTTGATAAATATATGTGCTAAATTGATGCAAAAAGAGTGTAAACTAACTAGTATACACTCTTTTTTTTGTTAGGTAAATTTAGATTTATAAAATATATAGAATTCATACTAAATAAGAAGGAATTAAATAGGTAGAAGACGAATTAATAATTTTGGTTAAATTTGATCACTGGAGGAAAGAAGATGGAAAAATATTTTGGTCCAGAAAAACTAGTTGACTTAAAGAAAGATTACATTATTCCATGTGTCTATTATTTTTATCAAAAACCTATGCAGTTAGTTCGAGGTGAGATGCAATATCTTTATGATAATGAAGGTAAGCAGTACTTAGATCTTTATGCAGGAGTTTCCGTGGTAAATTGTGGTCACTGTCATCCACGGATAGTGCAAGCAATATGTGACCAGATACAAACTTTGCAGCATACTTGTACTATTTACTTAACCCAACCAATGATGGAATTGGCAGAAAGAATAGCTGAAATTACTCCAGGTAATTTAAAACGGAGTTTTTTCTGTAATAGTGGTACGGAAACCGTGGAAGGTGCTGCATTATTAGCAACTTTATACATAGGAAATAGTGAGTTTATTGTGCTGCAGCAGGGTTTACACGGACGAACCAAGTTAGGTATGTCTTTTACAGGCCTTTCTTTTTGGAGAATTGATCCTAATCCAGTTGGTGGTATTCATTTTGCGCCAAATCCTGATTGTTACCATTGTTAGTTTAATTTAACCTACCCAAAATGTAATCTGGCATGTGCTAATGCACTCGAAAGGGTAATTGAAACTCAGACCTCAAAAAAAGTAGCTGCATTTATTAAAGGAAAAACACCCTATCATTGGAGATATACGTGGATGAGGTTTGATGTTAGGTGCAGAGTTGATTAAACTAGATAAGTCTCCAGCAACAGAGGAAATGAAAGAACGTGGATTTTTGCTTGGTAAAAATGGCCCTGGTCGGAATGTTCTTGCTTTTCAACCACCATTGATTATTATCCGGGAAAATATTGACGAAGCAATAGAAAATTTAGATCAAGTATTGGCTATGATACACGCGAGTGAAGAAAAAATCTAGAAAAGAGGAATTTTTATGAAACGGTTTGCTATGTTTTTGATTATGATGTTATTAGTAGTTACACTTTTATTGGGGTGTAGTGAGAAAAATGATAGCTCTGCTAATCGAAGTTTGAAGATTGGTCTAATGCCTGATATAGGGATGTTTCCTTTGTTAGTAGCGGCTGAAGAGGGATACTTTGCAGATAAAGAACTGGATATTGAATTGCTTGTCTTTAAAAGTGCAAAAGATCGTGATGCAGCATTACAGGGTAATCAGTTAAATGGGACGATGAGTGATCTTGTGGCTGTTTATTTTATGAATAGTGGTGGTTTAAAAGTAAAGGCTACATCGATAACAGAGAGTCGTTTTCTTCTGTTAGCGGGTATTGATTCTGGTATTACAAAAGTTAAAGATCTTCAAGATGTTGAGATTGGTCTTTCTACAAATACAGTGATTGAATATATTGTGGATTTGATTCTTGAGGAGGATAGTGTTAATGCTCGTAAATTAAGTGTACCTAAGATTCCAATGAGAATGGAACTATTACGTAATGGACAATTGAATTCCGCTTCTTTGCCAGATCCATTGGCAACGATTATGATCAAATCAGGTGCAGTGGTTCTTGCTGATAGCAGTAGTGATTTAGAGATAGATCCTGCGGTTATGATTTTCACGGATGAGACAATACAAAAGCAACAAGACGAATTAGAAGATTTTTATAAAGCTTATAATAAAGCTGTTGATGAGATCAATAAAAATCCAGAAAATTATCGTCATCTGCTTGTTGACAAAGGTGAATTTCCTGAATCTGTAATTGGAGATATTGAAATTCCGAAATTCAGACGAGTACTTCTTCCCACTAAAGAAGAAGTAGAAAATGTTTTAACTTGGATCGAAGAAAAAGGTTTGAAAAAAACTGACTTAGACTATTTTGATTTAGTTAAAACAGGTATTTTTTAAGTGAACTCGTCCAGCTAA
>JAGMES010000320.1 GCA_023128035.1 Halanaerobiales bacterium
TAAAAATATTGATTTAATGAAAAAATCTACACATATAAAATAATGTCTATATTTTAGAATATATATTTTGAAATATAGGGTTTAATTAAGCTATGCTGCACTAGCTTTTTTATCTGTTAAATTTCATCTTCTTTAAATTCTAAAAATATTTTAATTCGTAATTTTTATTATATTTAAATAATTTCTTGAATATGTTATATTATAAATACGGTAGCATTTATAATATGGATTGGTTTCCTAATTAAATAACTGCCAAAATAAATCACAAAATGAGGAGGAGTTAAGAATGAAAAGATTGTATATTCCTTTTGGATTGATCTTGGCTTTGTTGGTTTTATCTACGTCGGTATTTGCTTTTGATCCACTTATCCAGGGATTAGAGCAAAAGGAATCCTATTATGATCAAGTGTTGGATAATGTGCAGATTGTTCCCTTTGAACTAGAAGATGTAGTTTTTAATCAGTTAGTAAGGCACTGGATTACTGATGGAGATGAGTTTAATGTAAATGTATTACGCGGAAATACAAATGCACATATTAAAATTTGTCAGGGAGAACTTTATGATGTGGACATTTGGTTCCATGATGACCCCAATTCACCTTATGGAGTATGCATTGAAATAAAAGATTTTTTTACTGGTGAAAGTACATTTATCTACATTACGAAAGGTATGACTGTAGAAGAATTAGAAGAACAAATAGCAATGGTATTAAAAGATTATTGTGGATTGTGTAAAGAATGGTGGATTGCTGGAATTATGAAAAGTTTTATTGCTGTATTAAGAATGAAGGGGATTATGTAATTTGTTAGTAAAACACCTGCAAAACCCTTTAACGAGAACTAAATAAATGTACATTAAAGACTAGGCTAATAACCTGGTCTTTGCTTAAAGAATTTTAAAATTTTTTATTAATTATTTCTATCAAATAACGAATGAAAAGCATTTCGAAAGAATATATAATAGTGAGAGCCCAAACTTGGACACAAAAAGGAGGAATTCACCGTGAATGAATCCCTTATAATCCTAGTTTTGTGTTTTATGGTATGTCTTTCGGTTGAGATTAGCTTTGAGAAAGTTATAAAAATTCAAGGATTTTATAAGAAACTTGTGATACGTTTAGGGATTATATTTAAATGTAAGAAAATTAATAAAAAGAAATTTGATCTCTAAAAAAATCCAGGCCATAGGCTCTCCCTCCAAGCCCCCACTTGGAGGTTCTTTTTTATATATTCTTTCGATGTGGCAAATGTTATCCACGTTTAAATATATATTTAGGTATAGGTAATACTATTCCAATATATTAAAAATATTTTTAATATACTCGTTAGTCAAAATTACTCTTACAAAATCGGAGAAACTAATCTGGAGACAGATTCTTTTACTTTAATAACAGCAGACCGCTTTTTATACAGTGCGAGTGTAAGCTCATTACACTCCTCTATATCTTTTTCAAAGATACTTTTCAACTGATTAGAAATCTTTGTATCATAAATAAAAGCATTCACCTCAAAGTTAAGTCTAAAACTTCTTATATCAACATTAGCTGTCCCAACAGAAGCTACTTTTCCATCGACAACGATGGTCTTAGCGTGGATAAACCCTGCTTCGTAGATATAACATTTAGCTCCAGTTTTTATTAATTCCCCGATATATGAATAAGTTGCCCAGTAAACGAAGATATGATCAGGTTTATTGGGGATCATTATTCGCACATCGATTCCAGATAATGAGGCGATTTTAATAGCATCTAATAGGCTTTCATCTGGAATAAAATAAGGAGTTTGTATGTAGATGTTTTCTTTTGCAGAATAAATCATTTTGATATAGCCGTTTTTGATTTGTTCCCATTCAGAATCTGGCCCGCTGGAGACGATCTGAATTCCTGTTTCTCCATTTGTATTGAATTTAGGAAAATATTTTGGTTGAAATGTAATCTTTTTGCTGGATGCATTATTCCAATCTAAAGAGAAACGAATTTGAATCGTGTAGACAGCACTTCCGCTAATTTTTAAATGTGTATCTCTCCAATATCCCATTTTTTTATTTAATCCAAGATATTCATCTCCGATATTAAAACCGCCAATGAAGGCATATTTTCCATCGATAATAGCAAGTTTCCTATGGTTTCTGTAGTTAATTTTGAAATTTATAAATGGAATTTTGAATGGGAAAAAGATTGCGACTTCTCCGCCTGCATTTTTAAGTTTTTTAAAAAAACTTTTTGGCAGGAAACGGCATCCAAATGCATCATATAATAAGCGGACTTTAACTCCTTCTGCAGCTTTTTTTGTTAGAGCATCTAATATTTGTTTTCCAAGTTGATCATTTTTAATGATATAATAAACCAAATGTATATGATCATTTGCTTTTTCAATAGTGTTAAAAAGTGCATCAAATTTTTCTCTGCCATCAGTAAAAATTTTGACCTCATTATCCTGAGTAAATACTGAGTCACTATTAATTAAATGCATGTGAATCATATCTTTATATTTAGCTGCTGAATAATCTTTGAATTGAATTCCATTATTTTTTAGCTGTAACTTTTGTTCTAAGATAATATTTGCTATTTCCTTTGCTTCAGTAGATTGTATTTGAAAAATTTTTCGTCGACTTAAATTTTGTCCAAAGAGTAAATAAAGAATAAATCCAATGCCAGGAATTAATAATAAAATCATGAGCCAGGCCCATGTTGTACTGGCACTTCGTCTTTCAAAAAATATAACTGCAATAGCGAAAAAAATATTCAAAATTAATAAAATAGAAAAAGTATTAGTAATTAGGTTCATAGAAAAAACCACCTCATATCAATGTAAATAAGGAAGTGTCATTGGTGATTATTATTATATCAAAAAAGCGTTATAAAATAAAGTTAGTTAGCTCGCTTGAATAAATGAGTAATATTAAAACCACCTAATTAGGTGGCTTAAAGTGAAGTTAATTTATGAGATGATTGTCATAACTTCTTCTATAGGTTTGCGAGGAGGGCTTTTTACATCACCTTCTGGTACTCCAATGGGAATGATTGCAGAAAGAAAATATCCATCTTTATCAAATTCAACATATTTAGTGAGCTCTTTTGCAGCATAATTTGGACTAGTGCAACATAGCTTAATTAT
>JAGMES010000321.1 GCA_023128035.1 Halanaerobiales bacterium
CTCCTAGAACCTGTTTTAATTCTCTGAAAGTACATTCAATTTTAAAACGATAGGCATATAGTTTTATCATTTTCATTGGGTCTAAATCAAGTTTAGTATAAACAATACAAGACATTTTAGCTTTGGTAAGAATATGCATAAGATTGCCTTCGTTTTCATTAAGTTCTGCAAGGGTTTTTAAAGCAGAAATAGAAAGAAAATAACGATCTAAAACCAAAAGGGATTTACCAAAAACTTTAGCTGCATTAAAGCCATCCCGGATTATTTCTACCACATGGCTACCTTTTTCTGTTTCATTTTCATCCCATGAACGTATCTTTTTGATACCATCATGAATTTTTAAAGAAAGAAGAATGCAGATAGGATATCACAAAATCAGCTTGGAGTGTTATCTTTTTTTATAAAAGTATTTGGAGAACTCTTAACTGTCCAGTAGCTATATAGTCAGCCAAAATTAAAATTTTAAAATTAATGTCGAAATAACACATAAATTGTAAATCGAAAATTATTTTAATTTTTATAAAAATATAGTATAATGTTTTTAGGTTAAGTTATCATGATAACTTAATATTTCTTTATGAATACCCAGTCTGGTTTGATCAGCCATGGCTTCACTCAACTTTAGAAAGGAAGTTTTAAAATGGTTAAAAAAGTATTTTATGGTGTGTTGTTTTTAGTCGTTATTTTTGCCCAAATGTCTTTAGCACAAGCTTTAGAGCCTCAGATTATTTCAGTAGATACTACAGATGACGGAAGTTTGGTTTTAATAACGAGTTCTAACTATCATGGTCTTAATCTTGTAAATAACATAACAGATAAAATTGATAAAGTTTCCAAAAGCATGAACTCAGGTTATTATGCAACTATTTCTCCCGACAAACGTTTTGTATGTTATAAAGGCTTTAAAATGGACAAAGATGCAATTATGCAAGCTCCAATGCTATATGACATTGAACAAAAAAAATCCATTATGTTAAGTGATTGGTCTTCACTTGTTGGTACTCCAGTAGTTGCCACAAACGGAAACATTGCTTATACTGTGGGCAATGAAATGTTTATTACTAATGCATTTTCTCAAGTTCAAAGTATTAATTTAGGTTACCATGTTAATCTTTTAACATTCTCTCCTGATGGAAGTAAATTAACCTTTAGTGATTATAATGGTCAAATTGTTGTTCTTGAAGTTGGTCAAAACACTATGATCACCCTTGATGGTAGCAACTATTGGTGGCCAAAGTTCTCCCCACAAGGTGACCAGATTTTAGCTAGAACCATTAATGACAAGGCTATTTCTATTGATTTGAAAAATAAAGAAATCAAAGCTGAGATAAAAGGTGAAGCTCTAGGTTGGGTAAATAATGAAACCTTTGCTTGTCTTGAAAAAATTATTGACGAAAAAGAAGGTAAAGTGAAAAAGTCAAGTCTCGTCTTAATGAATACCACTGATGGAACTTCTGAAACCATTGAACTAATTGCCGGAGATGCTAACGCTGTTCTTAAAGGTGATAGTTTAGCTATTGTCCGCAATAATAAACTAGAGTGTGGAAAAGTAAAAAACAAAAATCTATACTTAGATACCAAACCAATGGAACCAGAAGTTCCAACTACTGATTATATACGAGAAAATAAAAAAGAAAAATCCAATACTGGTGATTTCACCATCCTAACTAAATACGAAAATTCCAGCGAAGTATATTTATCACCATTCCCATACATTCATCAAGTTTACGATACACCAAATGAATTCAATGGACACTGGGCATGTGGCGCATCTTCTGCTTTGATGGCAATTCAGTACTATAATGTGCTTTCTACCCATCCAATTACAGTAAGTGTACCTTACTCTCACACAAGTGATTATGGTTGGTATGTAAGCAATGTTTATACTCATGGTCAGAAAACTTTCAATATATATTCTGATGACCCAAGTGGAAATTCCTTCGCTGGTGGTTATGGCTATATTACTCAAAATGATTGGGAAGATACCAAAGGACATATGCGTGATTATATTCAATATCATGGTCGTGGTTCTAGTGTTGACTGGAGTCCAACATGGACTGAATTACAAAGCGATATCAACAATAACCACCCCTTTGTTGTCTTGACTTCTCTCACAAGTTCAGGTCACTATATTACATGTCGTGGTTACATGAAAAATCAACATACAGCTATCTTCCAGGATCCTTACGGTGACAAAAACTACCAGTCTTCTGATGGTTATCCAAACTATATTGGTTACTGGACCCGTTACGACTGGCCAGGTTATAACAATGGTTATGTAAACTTAAGTACAGTACACTGTTACATCTATTGTCGATAATCGTTATTAGTTTTTGTTTAATAGAGTAGGGAGGCGGGATTTCCCCGCCGTCTAACAGTATAATCATCGAATTCCATAGTAATGTAATGATAGACATGATTCCTATAGAGTGGACAATTAAAAAGATCAGGCTTAGCTCTGATCTTTTTAATTGTCCACTCTATAGGGTATATTATAATAACTTGGTTCTTGCTTATGGCTAAAAAAAACGACCAGCTTAAACACTGGTCGTTTTACTATTCTGGAGCAATACAAAGCCAGGTTAACCCCCTACCTATGCTAACGCTTAGAGGTGGAGGTATCCTGCGCCCGAGAATCCTCTGCCTTAAGGCTCGGGGAGTGTTCAAGCGTTAGGATTTATACGGGCAGTTATAAGGGCAATCGAAGTTAAGGGACGGAACACACCATTCACCAGCGATGGTACAAAATATTTCTTTTTTTGAGTTAGGATTAATCATTAATTGTGCACCTCCTTTCGATGGATGTAGGTTTTTAAGACGTTATAATAGATATATTCAACAAAATCCAAAATAATCCTTTTTATAAATAGAAAATGTTCAGTGCTAATTTAATTAAGTGTGACCTCGTTGCAATCTAGACTCCAGTATCTTGGAGACTAAAAAAGACCAGGCTAATAACCTAGTCTTTTTAAATGTAAAATTTTCAAAATAATAAGAGGTATATTAACTAACCCGAATTATTCACGTAACAGTATAAAAACAGCCACATACAGCTAAAATCAAATATTGTAGCCTATAAGAATCTTTCACCCA
>JAGMES010000322.1 GCA_023128035.1 Halanaerobiales bacterium
TCTTTTTGTCATACCCATTTTTCTGTTTTTTTATATTTCTTCAGATGTTCATAAGAAATCATTGCAATTCCCAGTTAAATTATTACAAATCACCTGCAAACTCATTATTTATTCCGAGAGACTATATTTGTGTATAAATTTACACTATATATATATTATTCGCCTAATTTCCCCAATATCCTTTCATTTAGCAAAATAAAAACCCTTGATCATAAAGATCAAAGGTTTTTATTTTATGTCTTCTACTGTTAAAAATATAGTTCTTCGATAACCTGTGCCAGTCCATCTTCTCCACAAGATGGTGCTATCATATCAGCAACCACTTTAAGTTCATCGACTCCATTACCCATTGCTATACCTAACCCAGCATATTTAATCATTTCAAGATCATTCAGGTCATCTCCGATTGCGATAATTTCTTGTTGTTCAACTTTTAGCATATTCGAGATATATTGGATACCATGTACTTTATCCGCAGTTTTTTGAGTAATCATAAGCCAGAAATACCCCTGTACATAAGTTTCTCTAAGTTTTAAAATATTAAACTCATCATGATAGGGTTCTAAAAGTATTAAAATTTCATCAATCTCTTCTTCTGTTCCAATACAACTTATCACAGGTACTGAATGATCAATATTTTTAATCATATCTTCTACCAAAAGAAGTCGATCCTCCTCGTAGGAATCAACAATCTTATTCAATACTGGATTTAAGTAATATTTCTCTGTATAATAAAGCTTATCCCCACCTTCAAACCCATTGAACATAATAATATGACCATTCGCTGATTGAATCTTTTCGACTATTAAATTTTTATTTTTAACAGAAAGGTAATTAGTATGGATCAATTTAAGATCTGGATAGGAGATTAGGATTGCTCCATTTACTAAACATGCATAACAGGGAATATCAAGAGACTTCAAAATTGGTTCAGCAGAACGAAAACTTCTCCCTGTAGCAATCATAAAGGTTACACCCTGTGCTACTAATTTTTTTAAAACATCTCGATTTTTATCATTCACCTGATCCCAAACTTCTGTCAATGTTCCATCAATATCTGATGCAATAAGGCGATATTTCATTCAACATCCCTCCTGATTTATATCCAGCTACTTTAATCTTCTTTCTTCATTGTTAGCTATATACCTTCTAGATAAAAAAATGCCAATCATCTAATATCTAGTTTTCTTGCTTCTCCTCTTCCTCAAAAATATTAAATAAGTCATATAATTCTCCAGCCTCGTGCAAAAGAACCTGACAAATATTTCGAGCATGTTCACAAACACGCTGCATATTATTCAATAAATCTAGATGCACACCACTGGTATCTCGTGTATCTTGAATTCCCTGTTGCAAACGACATATATGGGTTTTACGATATTTCCATTCATCCATAATAATATAGGGTTGCTCTAAAGTTACTGTTCTTGCTTTATTCCAGTCACCAAATTCTAAAGCATCAATAGTCAACTCAATAATCTCGGTAACAGTATGGTGCATCTCATAAAGCTCATCTATCCCATCTTTTGAGAAATTAAAATCTTCTCTTAAAATTCGATACCCTTTTTGCAGCATCTTTTCTAATAAATCACCTATATGTTCTAAGTCATTAATAATAAAGAACAGATTAATAACCTTTTGAGCGGCCTCTTCATCAATAGCTTTTTGGCTAATATCGCTTAAATAATTGGTAATTGCCCGAACCAATTGATCTGTAGCAGACTCCATTCCCTCAAGTTCAGCTAGTTTAATTTGATTTTTACTTAATATTGCATCTAATACCTGCTCTGACATGGTTTGAATCAACCTTCCAACCCGCACTGCCTCCTGACTAGCTTGTTCAATAGCAATCATAGGAGTATCTAATGCTGCAGAAGAAATATGTCTTGGGATTCCAACTCCCTCTTCTTTTTTATCTGGCACTATCCTATGTACCAATCGAGCCATCCATGGAGTAAAAGGTATAAACATTAATGCCAATCCTACATTAAAAACCGTATGAGCATTAGCAATTTGCCGTGTCATATCTCCTCCCATCTGTTTCATCAGTCTTGTCATTTGACCGATAAATGGGAAAAAGATTATCACACCAAGAATCTTAAACAACGTGTGTGCTACTGCCACTTTCCTCGCCTCTTGTCCAACACCAATACTTGAAAGTAAAGCTGTTGCACAGGTTCCAATATTAGAACCAAAAATAATCGGCATGGCAGCCTCTAATGGCAATAAACCTTGTCCTGCCAAAGACAAAGCTAGACCAAGAGTCGCAGCACTACTTTGAATTATTGCAGTAAACAAAGTTGCAACAATTGTTCCGAAAATTGGACTCTGACCGAGTGAAGCAAGCATAACGGTAAAAGATGGTATTTTCCGCAATGGTACCATAGAATCAGACATGATTTTCATTCCAAAAAAGATAAATCCAAATCCCAAAATAACGCCACCAATCTCTTTAATCCGGGGATTTTTCTTAACAAAACGCATTAAAAAACCTAATGCAACAAGTCCTAAAGCGTAATCTGAAAATTTTAAAGAGATCAACTGCACTGTCAAAGTTGTACCAATATTTGCACCAAGAATTACACCCAATGTCTGACTCAAATTCATTAACGATGCGCTAACAAAGCTAACCAACAATACTGTAGTTGCACTACTACTCTGGAGTAAAAAGGTAACTATTCCTCCGACTGCTACTCCCATCAATCGATTTTTTGTTAGGAATTTCAACGTTTTTTTAAATCGTGAACCTGCTGCTAATTGCAAACTTTCGCTGGCAAGTTGCATTCCATAAAGAAAAATAGCAAGTCCTCCAAAAACTCCAATTACAATTAAAAACATACCCCATCCCTCCCTAAATTCAATTTATAGCAAACGCTATTAGAATATTCAGAAAATGTTAATAAAAAAAGAGGAGTATTACTATTGTAAAATATTTGCTCTAAAAAGTCAATCCTCAGCAAAAAAAAGGTTGGTCTGCACTTAAAAGTAAGACCAACCAAATTTATTTTTTATCTTTTGAGTTAAGACCC
>JAGMES010000323.1 GCA_023128035.1 Halanaerobiales bacterium
GTCTTAACTCAAAAGATAAATAAGAGTGATAAGGACTTCGGGCATCTGCCATGAAGTCCTTTTTGCTTTGATGGAGTAACATATTGTTGTTGAATAATGGATCAAGTCACTTTTTCTCAAAAAATATAAACCCATTTTTCTCTTGCACTATGCTAAAGCCTATTTTTGTATAGAAATATTTAGTTCTTGTATTCCATGCTGGGGTATCTAAAGACCATTTCATAGCATCAGAAAATTCTTTCCACATAAATTCCATAGCTTTAGTGCCAATACCGTGATTATGAAAATCTGAATCAATAAAAATCCTTCCTAATTCATAATGTCCATTACTTACTTTAAAAATAATGAATCCTCCGACTATTTTTTTATCCAATAAAATCTTATAATATGCTGTAGCTTTGTTCATCATAGAAGTTTGCCATTCTGGAGAATCATACCCAGGAGGGCCTCCTGGGTTAGAGGCTCCACAGTGGATGTCACTATCAAATGATCGTTTCGATACCTCAGCAAGGCTATGAGCATCACTAGGGGTTGTTTTTTCAAACTTAATCATCAAAACATCTCCTCTCTTTTTTACTATCCTAACTTTGTTTACACATAATACACAGAATGTGGATACACTATTCGTGATACGCGCGTTATCAGAATAAAATCTCTAACATGATAAGAGTATACTAAAAAAACATTCATATGTAAAACATGGAATTTTTATATCTCATACTTTCACTATTCCTTATATTCAGGATCCTTTTTTATTTTGTATCTGACTTCAAACACCACTAACCTATAATAAAAATAAACCGCAGCCATCCCTGACTACGGTTTAAGTAACTTACTTATTCAGTCTATGCTGGATAATATCCCAAAAACGATCTTCTTCATTTCCTAATCGCCAGATAGCGATTCCCTTAAGATTATACTTATTGACCAGATTTAGTTTATAATCTAAACTATAGCTGTTTTCAAACCAGACTGTACGAATTTTTTTATTACTATCAGTATAATAGAAGTAGGGAACTTGTGCTTTTGAATCCCACCGAACAGTAGCACTTTTTCGAGATGCAAGTTCGAGTGCTTTTTTGGCAGCTATATCCTGACCTTTTCCACCGCTATTTGGCCAGTCATATCCATAGTTAGCGATGCCTAAAAGAATCTTTTCCGCTGGAACTTCACGGAGAGCATAGAGAATATTCTCTTCTACCCAGTTAATCGGGGCGATTGGCCCTGCGGGGCCGCCAGACCAATGATTATCATAGGTCATGATCACCATTCGATCGATATAAGGAGCTAATGCTTTGTAGTCATATGCTCCAGTTAAATCATTAGAAACCCCTACTTTTGGGAAAACTGAGATGGTAACAAGTTTTCCTCTAGCATGCAATTTTTGTGAAAGTTCTCTGATGAAGGTGGTATAACCATCTTTGGTCCAACTAGGAATAAACTCAAAATCGATATTTACACCATCATAATTTCTACTTTGAACCAGGGCTACGATATTTTCTATTGCTTTCTGACGGATTTTTGCATCAGTTAACATAGCACTATTGGTCTTATCATTGTTGATCAATGGTAGGATCAATTGACCATTTTGCCTAACAAAAGTATCTGTGTTATATTGGTGTCCTTCTGTCTTTGGTAAGAGATCACCTTTTTTATTGATTGTATACCAGAAGGGTGAGACCATATCGATGTTTTCAGCATTTTTGACCAATGATGGATATGATTCAATCCCTGGAGTTTTCCAGTTCACATAAAAGCCAAGAACCTCTTTTTCACCTGGTGAGAGATATTTAGGATAGGTATATGAACCATCTGAGTCATCAGGCCAATTTGTGATTGGTGGATTTCCAGAATTCTGGTCAACCCTTTGATTTCCAGCTAATCGTTCAAGAAAAAAAGCCATCAGGATCATAAGCACCCCTTTTATAGCAGTGGTTTTATCGTTAAATAATGATCCCATAGAAGCCTCCGCAATACTTGCGGTCGTCACAAGCATAAAGGGTAAAATAAGAAATAAAACGAGAACAATTGCAATGATTCTGCGTCGAGTGGGCGATATTAATTTCTGCATCGATATACTCCCTTCATTAAAACATTTGGTTACAGTGTCAGATCGTCATTTTCGTAACGTATGTCTGTTGTTATTATACCTTGAATCTGTAGCAAATTCCAGTTAAATGGACTAGAACATATTGGTATTGCTAACTTGACTATAGAAGTTGGGGACTTATGTTTTCCATAAATGTTGTTAAACTTTCAAAAAGTGTTGTAAATATTTTAAGAAGTTTGAGGTAAACTATGGAGAAACCGTCTTGACATATTTCTCCATTGTAGTACAATGTATATGTACGTTAAACAATGGACTTTGTGATTAATCTGCAAAGCAGTTTTTTACAAATTAGCAAGGGGGTGGAGAGAAGGATGACTATAGCTTATCAGATTGAAAGCAAATTATATTTAAATCTGACCAATAGATGTAGTAATGATTGTGAATTTTGCGTTCGTCGTGATAAAGAAGGTTTAGAGGGGTATAAACTCTGGTTAGAGAAAGAACCAGAGTATGCTGAAGTGATACAAGCTATTGGGGATCCACATAAATATGAAGAGGTAGTTTTTGTAGGATTTGGTGAACCCTTGTATAGAATTGAACTGGTTAAAGAGGTAGCACGTTGGCTAAAAGGAAAAAATGTTATGGTTCGAGTTGATACCAATGGCCAAGGAAATTTAATTCATGGTCGTAATGTTGTCCCTGAGTTAGAGGGCTTAGTAGATGTTATTTCTATCAGTTTAAATGCTGATACTGCTGAAGGGTATGATCGACTTTGTCATTCTATATATGGAAAAGAAGCATATGATGCTATGTTGGATTTCGCAAGAGAAGCAAAAAAATATATTCCTCAAGTGATCTTGTCTGTAGTGGATTATGGTGGAATCAATATAGATAAAGCCAAAAAAATTGTAGATGAGATTGGAGTAGAGTTAAGAGTTAGAGAATATATTAAGTGAACTCGTCCAGCTAAAG
>JAGMES010000324.1 GCA_023128035.1 Halanaerobiales bacterium
AATTATGTTTATTTTTTACCACCGCTACGCGGTGGCTTTAAATCATGGCAAGGTTTCTTATTAGCAATTATTGGGTATAATAACCATAAACTAATAAAAAGGAGCCATTGCCATGAATATTTTACTTAATCAAATGAAAGTAGATTTAGAACTCAGAGGTTATAGTACCAAAACAATTAAAGCATATGTTAGATATGTTAAGAAATTTGCTACTTATTTCAATCAATCTCTTCTAGATTTGAAAACCCAAAATATCAAAGCTTTCCTATATTATTTGGCATCAAAGAAACAAGTAAGCAGTTCGTACATCAATGGTGCTTATAGTGCTTTAAAGTTTTTCTATCAAAAAACAATGAGAACAAGTTGGGACATTATCGATTTACCACGTTCAAAAAAACTAAAAACATTACCTATTATTTTATCTATGTCTGAAGTTCAAAATATACTCGATACAATACTTAACATAAAACATAAAGCTATCTTCATGACTATATATGGAGCAGGTCTAAGAATAAGTGAAATAGTTAATTTGACTGTCGAAGATATTGATAGCAATAACATGCAAATTCGTGTTCAACAGGGCAAAGGTAAAAAAGATCGTTACACCCTATTATCACAAACAAATCTAGATCTACTCAGAGACTATTGGAAAATCTATAGACCTGTAAAATGGCTCTTTCCAGGCAGAAACCCTAATAACCCTTTTTCTACCCGTTCTGTCCAAAGAATCTTTAAAGAAACTTGCGAAAAAGCTGGAGTTAAAAAGAAAGCCACAGTACATTGCGAAGTGCCCTCATTAGAATACAACAACTACTCAATAGTTCCTTGGCTTTTTTCTCCCTTTAATCAATTTCTTTATAAATCTTTACTCATAGTTCGTTTTGTTTATCTAAAAAGGTATATCCCCATCGTAATTATCTACAAAAATTTCTTCATCATCTATATTACATAAATCACTTTCATATTTTTCTTCCTTTTCATTTTCTCTTATTTCCCAACAATTGTAACCTCTATTAAACTTCTTTTCTGCGGCTTCAAAATCATATGGCTCAACTTCAAGTTGTTCCCACGTTATTCCATATGCAAAACCTGCAGATGTATATCCTGTAATAAAGTAAAAGGTATCATTAGAATCTGGATACATTTTTGCTAAATCCTCTGATTCTTTCAATAACTTCTGCTTTCTTCTGGATTCTGTCTTTCTTTCTTCTGCTTTTAAAAGCTGCTCTTTATATTGAGCATCAAATTCTATTCCTAACATTTCTAATTCTTTTATTGCACAAATAGTATCTACAGCAAAATGTTTTTTATATCCTCTAAGAATTTTCTTACCAGTATAATTTGGGAGCCATTTATTTTTCGCAACTTGAAGCCTAACAGATCTTTTTAAACGTTTATGGCTCATAAGTTTCCTCCTAAATTCAGCTAATCTATTTCGATAAAATATTCACAATAAATACTAAGCATATTATCACCAAATCCCCAACCAATTCCTTGACTATCTTCCATAAGTTCATCACATTTTTCTCGATAATAGTCTTCTTGATTATGTTCAGCTATATAATAAATCGTACTAGCATACCATTCATAAATATTCTGATAAAACTCTTTATCTATATCACCATAAGTATTTGTAAATTCAATACCTTCCTCAACTACATAAAGCATTAGGTCTATTACCCATTTGGGATTACTTGATATACTTTTGAATTTTTCTATTACACTATTTATCGTTGAATAAGACAATTTAAAATTACCTCTATATAGATTGAACTCTCTTCCTATTATCTTTTTATATTTCTTCATAAGTACACTTTCATATTTTGGATTAATTTTTATAGTAAAATATTCTTGAACATCTGGAAATTTTTTAACTAAGTTTAATATTTCAGCTTGAGTGACTCGGTCAGCAAGACGATTTGTCCACCTAACATCAATACGTATCTAGAGTCTATCAAAGGCGAATCAATTGCTTAAAACACCAGTATCAGTGGACCTCTGCTCAGATGTAGTGTTAGATGATGTTGGATGCGTCACCGTATGATACTTTGAAACTTTACCATTCTGACCATTTAAAATTATACTGTTAATAGCATCTTCCCATTATGCCTATTCCAAGGTCCTTTTCTTTCTTGTCCATAGCCCTAAACATTGCGGCAGTGCCGCCCAAGGATTCTCTCTCCAATCATATAAACGGCCATTATCTTTTTTTCTATCCTCTTCTGAATCATAAATATAGTCATATTTGATGAAATCCGTAGAAGAACTATTAAATTCACTCATCTCCTTTATTTCAAACTCTGCGTATATCAAAGAATTAATAAAGTCTTGCATACGCCATGCGTATTCAATAACCCCATTATCAGAAAACGGTTCTACTTCTTTGTAATCTTTTACTATCTTTATTTCACTACCACAATTATTAAATGGTCGAATCATCGGATGTGTTTCAAAAAAAATATATGTTCCTTCAGCTCTCAAAATTCTATTAAAATTTCTATACATCGATTTCAAGTCAGATATCCACACATGAACACCATTAGATGTATATACTAAGTCAAATGTATCATCTTTTACTTTATTTAGAGTCATACTATCATCACATACAAATTCTATATCCCAATTTCTTCTGTTTGCTATCTTTTTTGCATTTTCTATTTGTTTTTCTGAGATATCAATTGAGCATACACGTGCACCCAAAAGATGAAATGCAAAAGCAGCAGTATTATCGCCACTTGAAGGCACGCAAACATTAAGACCTTTTAAGCTTGGAAAACTTTTTTTAATGAATGAGTAAACCTTAGGTGGAAATGCAATTATAGGATTTTCTATTATTTGTTCAATATAATAATCTGCATCTTCATACCACTTATCCGAACTGTTATTCCAATATTCTGCAACCTTATTAATACTCATTAATATTTCCTCCTTACAATACTATAGTCTCTCGGAATAAACCGAGT
>JAGMES010000325.1 GCA_023128035.1 Halanaerobiales bacterium
GGGTCTTAACTCAAAAGATAAATAACTAGGTTAGTAAACATATATAAGTAACAGGTTAAAAAAAGCATTTTATTCGTAAATAATTTATAAAGGTAATTTGAGTAGGATTGAAGAATATTATAGACAATAGCTAAATGAGAGGGGACTTTCGTTAAGAGTGAATGTTCGAAATTTTACCGCAAATAGTATAGGAAACTTGTTTTCTCAGAAAGTGCGAGTGGTAATAATGAAGCCGCTCAAAGGTAAGATACATTCCATTTTTCGTTCAGTGATTAATATCGAATTAGATGGTGATTTATACACAATTGGTAAGCCGAAAATCGGGAATGGTCCATTTACTGTATTGTTGGATCAGATTATGGATGATTTGAATCTTATCGGTTTAGAACAAGGAGATTTGGTCTTAATTGATGAGAAAGGTATTTTGCTAAAAAATTTTGTTCTGATTGATTTATCGAATTCCTTGATCTGGAATAGCGAATGGCAAATGCCTCCTGAACTTGAAGAGATATTTAAGATAGTACCATTTTTAAAGGACTTCGTTCTTCAGGAAGGAAATCTTGATGGGATAGGAGCACTTTTGATAAGAGATGCTAATAAGCGTGAGAAAGTTTTTGATAATAAATCACAAGGTTTGATCCTTAATAAGGCAATTCCATTGATAGAAAAGATGCTGGAAGGGTTAAGAACTTATTCTGCATCCTTTTGGTGTGATTTAATTGAGTTTGTGGGGCTAGGCCCTGGATTGACTCCGTCGTCAGATGATTTTCTAGTAGGTTTTTTATTGACTTTTCGATATTTAGAAGTTTTTAATTTGGTAAAACTTCCAAAGTTAGATTTTTCAGATTTTGATGATAAAATTAAGTGTAAGACTAATTTGATCAGTGCATCTGGTGTAATTCAGGCAGCGAATGGGCAGCCTTTCGAGTTAATTCGTGACCTACTGCAAAGTAGTTTTAGTGGGAATAGAATACAAACAATTTTAAGCGCTTTACGTCTTATGGATCGTGGTAGCACTTCTGGTACTGATATTTTGACCGGAATTATATATGCGTGTCAGACGTTCCAGGCGATGTAGTTATATTTAAAGTAAATATTTGAGTAAATCATAAGGAGGAAGGAAGATGGCTAAAAAGATTGTTATTAAATCAAACAGCTATTTCGATTCTGTAAAGTTGATGTCAATTTCAAAATCAATCAGTAATATGGACGGTGTAGCACATGCAGTTGTAGCAATGGGAACTGATATCAATAGGGAAACATTGCACAAAGTAAGTTTAAATACTCCAGAAACTGAAACAGTAACTCCCAGTGATTTAATTATCGCTGTTGATGCTGAAGATGCAGTGATAGAGGAAGTATTGAATTCTATTGATGAAGCTTTAAATACCCGTAAGACTGGTGGAGAAGATGAATATAATCCAAGAAGATTGGAAAGTGCTATCGATGTACTGCCAGGAGCAAATATGGTAGTTATTTCTGTACCAGGTGAATATGCTAAAGAGGAAGCTATGAAGGCTATGAAACTTGGTTTGCATGTAATGCTCTTTAGTGATAATGTACCAATTGAAGAAGAGAAAGAATTAAAAGATTTTGCTGCTGAAAAGGGTTTATTGTTAATGGGACCTGACTGTGGTACTGCAATTATTAACAATGTACCACTCGCTTTCTCTAATGTAATCCGTAAAGGAAAGATTGGTATTGTTGCAGCTTCTGGTACAGGTGCTCAGGAAGTTAGCACAATGATTCATAAAGCTGGTGAGGGTATCTCCCAATTGATAGGTACAGGTGGTCGTGACCTGTCAGCAACTATTGGTGGAAGCATGATGTTGCGTAGTTTAGAAGCTTTAAATGAAGATCCTAGCACAGAAGTAATTGTTCTGATCTCTAAGCCACCTGCTGCAGAAGTTGTAACTAAGATTCTTGTTGAAGTTGAAAAAGTTGAAAAGCCAGTTGTTATTATTTTTTTAGGTGGAGATTTGAATGCTTTGGCAAACTCAAAAGCACAGGGTGCTAAAACTTTAGAAGATGCTGCTTTGAAAGCTGTAGCTTTATTACGTGGTGAAGAACCAAAAGAAGTTGAGTTTACCATCGATAAAGCTGAAGTTGAGAAGATTGCTGATGCCGAATCCGCAAAAATATCTGATAAGCAAAAGTATGTTCGTGGTTTATACACTGGTGGAACCCTTGCTGATGAGGGAATGAAGATTCTCGAAAGCAAACTGGGTGGTATTTATTCAAATATTCCATTTAGTCCTGAGTTTGCATTAGAAGAAGATTTGAAGAGTGTTAAACATACATGTATCGATTTAGGTGATGATGTATTTACCGTTGGTCGTCCACACCCTATGATTGAGCCATCTACTCGTGTAGATCGTTTAGAAGAAGAGATTAAAGATGAAGAGATCGCAGTTCTTTTATTTGATGTAGTAATCGGTTATGGTTCTCATGTTGATCCTGCTGGAGAGATGATTGCAACATTGAAAAAAGCTAAAGAACTCTATGCTGAGCGTGGTGGATATCTCGCTATGGTTGCAACTGTTTGTGGTACTGAGGAAGATCCACAAAATCTTGATGA
The DNA here is from genome assembly GCA_023128035.1 of Halanaerobiales bacterium. Next base: position 2,579 of record JAGMES010000325.1, read on the forward strand.
ACAAAAAGCTAAATTAGAAGAGATTGGTGTTATCGTGATGCCAAGTAACGCTCAAGCTGTTCGTTTAGCTGCAATGATTATTGAACGAATTTAAATATTCGATAAATTATTGTATAAATTCAATTATTAGGAAATTATAAATAGAGAGAGGTGAAGAATCAATGGCAAATGCTAAAATTTCTAATCTCTTTGGCAAAGAGTTAAAAGTTGTTAATATGGGTTTGGATTCTTTTGCTACAGATTTAAAATCAGTAAATGTTCCTGTAGTGCACATGGATTGGAGACCACCTGCAGGTGGTAACAAGAAGATGGCTTCACTACTATCTTTATTAGCTGATTAATTTTATATATGCAGTGAACTCGTCCAGCTAAAGC
>JAGMES010000326.1 GCA_023128035.1 Halanaerobiales bacterium
TAAGTGAGCACTTAAACTCAGATTTTAACTACTGGGGAATTAACGCAGATCAAACAGAAGGTGTGAGTTTACAGAATATCAGAATCGAAACAATTGCAGAAAAGTATATGGAACAGATAAGAAAACTACAACCCGAAGGCCCATATTATGTTGTAGGCTGGAGTCTTGGTGGCACAATTGCCTTTGAAATCATCAATCAATTGGAGAAAATGAATGAAAATATACAGTTCTTTGGTATGATTGATTCCATGGCTCCACAGAAAAAGATCTTAAGCAAGGTAAAAGAATTTACTTTGAAATCAGAACTAAAATGGGTTAAGGCTAACTTCGCAGAGATAAAAGTCAATGGAGTTATAACAATTGAAGAATTATGGAACTCTGTAGAAAGACAATTAGCTGAGCGTAATGATGGTGTGCAGGTAATTAAAAGCTCACTTCCTGTAAATCTAGCTATGGCTATACCAAATTATGAAGAAGCAGGTGTAAAAGAGTTACTGTACTATTTGAATAAAATTAGATCATTTAATCTTGCTCATAGGTTATATGCGCCTGAAAGTAAGATTAATACACAGGTTAATTTCTTCAAGGCAAGTAAAACAGACCAAAGAATGATAAAGAATTGGAGTCAGTATTGTATAAATGAAGTGAGTATTTGTAAGATAACTGGTGATCATTTCTCGATATTTAGATTACCTGATGTTGAGGAGTTGGCAAGGGTATTTGATGATATATTAGCTGAGCTACTACTATAAAAAGAAAATTATTAAGCAGTTAACAAATGATCTCTGTAGTTTGCAGGGATCATTTGTTTATTATATGGAAATTATGTTTTAAGCTAAGAATGTAGTTTTAGGTGTCAACAGTCTTTTTATATGTCTGTCATTAATACTTGCTATATAGTCTAAGTCTAAAATATTGTAAATGATGGCAGAAATATTTTTATTCTAAAAATTTGGCATATTAAAGGATTTTGATAGTCAAAAATTGAAATATAGCAATATATCTAATAAAATTATAAAATGGAATTAAATATAGAAGAGATTACAAAGATGATCAATAAGATATTAGAGTTGGTTTGTGGTAATAGTGAAGAAGGTTTTCTTTTTACATATCAAAATCAGTCTTATCAGGATTCAATCACTAGATGTTGATCACTAGTACGACAGAGCCAGAAGTTGAATAATTATGAAGTGAGGGGGAGTAAATCGTGAGACGAAAGCTGTTAATATTACTAATAGCAATATTTTTGATGGTGACTGTAGATATATCAGCCTATGGTCAAATAAAAATATTACCATTAGAGATGACAGATGGGTATTGGCGAAATAAAGTTGAAGTAGGAGAGTTTAGTCTAGAGAGTTTAAATGAAGGCTGGAATAGGATAGAGCTTGAGTGGAATGATGTAGAGCGAATTAAGTTATCATTCTCAGGAACCAGTATTCAGATAGATACAGGAATTTCTGAGATTGAGTTCTGGGGAGTGAATAGTCAGAAGACTGCTGAAATTTTTTCTGCAAATGTATTGGGAGAAATAGAATTTGGAAAGTCTTCAGGTTCAGTTCAAGAATATATGTATCAGATTCAAATAAATCGTAGTTTGCTAGATTTAGAAAAAGCAGAACTATTATATCAAAGTTATGATGTAGAAGGTGAAGAAGGTAAGTTTTCTATAAATGGCTCTAGAGAATATTATCTCACTGTTTCTACACCACACTTGCGCCATCAGTGGGAGGATATTCAGCGTTTGGTCTATCCTGTATTTGTAAAAGAAGGAGAGAATACATTAGAGATAAAATTGGGTGATCAGAAGAAGAATGGTTTTAGCTTGAAAGATGTAGGGTTAAAACTATACTTTGATCGAGGACAGATTGATGTTAGTGATTTGAAGATATATGAAGATGGGCAGATAATAGATTCATCTGACATAGTATTAACTAATATTTTGGATGGGGATAGAGAAACTTATTGGGAGAGTGGTGTTATATCTCCGACTGAAGTAGTAGTCAATATGAATTTTGGCGATAAAGTCTGGTTAGAGGCTATTGATATTGATTTTGAATTAGTCTTTTCTGGAGAAGTATCTTTAGAATATCTTAGAGATGGAATCTGGAATTCTATCAATGGTTGGAATCGAAGATTATTGAACGAGTTAGAGAACGGGTTAAATGAAATCAATCTAGGGGAAGAAGGAATTATTACAGATCAGATTAGATTGGTTTTAATAAACACTGTTCACCAAACTGTAGTGGGAAGAGTTCGGGATGTTAAAGTCTGGGGAAGTAAATATTGGTCTGATTCAGAAAAACCTGAGATAGTGATTACATATCCTGAAGATAAGATGTTCGTGGGAAATCATACTGTTTTGCAGGGATATGTTTTGAATCCTTATACAAGTTTGACGTTAAATGGTGAGATGTTGCAATCAGAGGAAGGAGTTTTTGAGGAAGAGTTAAATTTGGCACCAGAGCGTGGAAGTGGAAGTAAGCAAGATTTAGAAAGTCCACATTATGGAATTGCTGATGTAATTTTAGAAGTTAAGGCTCAAAATGATTTAGGTGAAGAAGGAGTAGATCAGGTACAAGTATATATGGATACTCCTCCAGAAGTAGAGATTTTATCACCTATGGATGGAATCTATACAAATGTTGGACAGATTTTGGTTCAAGGTACAATGGATAAAGATAGTTATGATTTAACAATAAATGAAGTTCCTATTTTTTACTATGATAAAACATTTTCTTTCAATTATAATCTTCAACCTTGGCTGAATTTGATTAAAGTGAAAGCTGTGAGTTTGAAGGAATTAATTGGAGAAGCTGAGGTTAGAGTAATCTATGATCAAAATCCACCACTATTGTATTTTGATCAAGAATATGATGGTCAGATTCTGGGAGTTGATTCGGTTCTGATCTCAGGTCAGGTTGTAACTATTCAGTCGCTAACTA
>JAGMES010000327.1 GCA_023128035.1 Halanaerobiales bacterium
TAAAGCTACTGAATTAAGCGATAATGAACTTCAGCATATGTGGTCATATTGTATGTATTTATATTCTGAAGAAGATGGAGGAAATTGTTCTGCTGTTCCATTTTATGAGGATCCTATTTGGTGGGGAAGTTTTGGTGTAGGCGGTGGAATAAAAGCTGTTTATTCAATGGCTGAAGGCGGTTTTAATTATCTTTATGTAAAAAGTCAGATTTTGGCGTGGAAGATCGAAGAATTTATCAATAATAGGTGGATGGTGGAAGCGAGTGAGTCAACTAGAAATTCTCATTTTGTAGAACCGTTAGGTAGAGGTTCTACAGGAAGGGCTATTCCCACAAGTTTAAATGAACAATATGCAATGGAACAAGTGATGTCAAATCCAAATGCTGGAAACATACTTAGATCCATAAAAATGACAGATCCCCGGTGGCCAAGTTCAGAAGGCTGGGTTAAAATGACTCAAAATATTAATGGTATTGAAATTCATTATCTTAAAAATATTATAATGGGATTGTTTGATGATTTCAAATTTAAATAAAAGTAGGAGGGTTCTAAATGAAAGTAACTTGTAGAGCAAATAGTGGTAAGAATCTTTCTCAAGAAGCTTTAGCATTGGGTGATACTATTGAAACTCAATTTAACTTGGAGATTGGACATGAATATTTTGTTTATGGTATATCTATATGGAAAAATTTGATGCATTATTTGATCAGTGGCAAAAATGAGAATTTACCTTCATGGTATCCTGCCGAATTATTTGATGTATCAGATAGTTTATTACCATTTGAGTGGTATTTTAACCACTATGCTAATGAAGTGGATTGTCCGCTTTTGGCAATATGGGGATACAAAGAATTAGCTTTAGATTTAAAACATTATGAGGGTTTAATTGAACGAGAAAGTGATGCTATAAAAATATTTCTTATGAGAAAAAAGGAATTTGAGGAGTATTTATAAGCTCAATAATCAATTTGTACTTTCGTAAGTAATTTAATGAGTCTGCTGCAAAAACCCTCATTTTCAGAAATATCATCTATATGTAGTGTTACCGAAATAGTGTCAGTACAATATATAGATCGTTTGGTTATAGGGGGTTTTTGCAGCAGACTCATTAAATTTTAAAAAATATTATTTATTGGATTTAGCTCCGTGTAATCAATTAAACGAATAATTTTTCTGTTATGCCCTAAATAATTTCCGCCGTTGAAATAGTATATAATGATTCTATTCAAAAAGGTATAACTTCTGGGCATCATTATTTAAATGTTTATGGTGAAAAGATTATTGTTTTTGTACGTGATGGTGTTTTGAAAAAAGCATATGGTGTATATGAGTTTGCTTTGTCATATTTTGGATTTTAGGAGTGATTTTATGTTTGAAATTAAATTTAAGATTCCAAAAAGAAATTTACAAGAGCTAGAGCGTATTGACTTTAAAGAGTTTGATTCGAAGTATAAAGATATAGAGGAACAATTTGCTTTAAATTTTAATGGAGTCTGGCATGGAGTATATTTAGATGAATTAGAAATTGGTCAAGAATGGATAATACTATGGTTTGAACTATTATTGGAATCATTATTGAGATTAAGGTGTAATGAATATGTAGCATTTTCAATTCCTGAAAAATATAATAATTGGATGGTTTTTATGAATGAAAATGATTCTTTAAAAATTAGCACTATTCGAGTAGACTTGTCAACAGAATCAAAGTCATTATTTGTAACAAAACCTTTTGAAAGGTATGAGGAGACCTATATAAAAGACATTAAAATACTAAAAAAGAGTTTATTCATGAAATATTTAGGAATATGGAGTTATTTGAAAATATTATAAAAATAATTAATCCAAATTTACTTTTAAGCAAATATATTCAAAAAATAATGTTGTTAAAAAATAATTTAAATGCATTAAACAAATAGTAGAGCAGAATGATGAAGGTATAACTGCTATTGCAGTTTGTGCTTTAAAGGAAAAACAGTTGTAGAAAAACCCATAGGAACCCACTGGTTTTGCCATTGTAAGACAATTATTTATTATTTGTTTCTGACAAAATAAAATATTGACATTTTTCTAACTTTATTAAAAAAGTCTAGTGAATTAATAATGAAACAGTTAGAATAAAGTTAGTAGATTTTGAAGGTAAAAAAACAGTAGAGTATGTACAAAGTCTTTTTAAACATTAGAAAAATAGATTGAATCTCCCGGATCATTTGGTTTGGGAGATTTTTTTGTAAATGAACTCTGGTGTACTCTGAGTGATGAATCTTTTCTAATAAGAGTAATTTTGAGAATCTAAACGATATGATGACAGAATATTTGGAATCAAAGAAATTTGTCCTGATTGATTAGTTTTGATTACAATGATATGGGTAATTTAGTTAAGATAATATATCCTAATAATTTTAAAGTAAGTTATCTGTATGATTTGTTAGGTAGTTCCTAGTTTTGTCCACATCAAGGAGTAGCTTATTTAAATAATGCATTTATTAGTAAATTAAATATAATAACCGAATAACGACTGATTTTTTACGTGACAACAGGGGCGCGCAGAGGAAATGGGATTACATGGGGGTAGCAGTAAAAGATCCTGTTACTTTTGAGAGACACAACAGGATGATCCTACTGGATGATATAGATTCTCCATACGCTTCTGAGAATTATGATGATATCTTCCCAACAAAGATTACTCAGCATGTTACAGATGTAGATGGAGTTTCCAAATCAATAGTGACAGATTTGCTTTATAATAGATTTGGGCATATTACAGGTATTGATACTTTTCCTTCTGAAAATACGCTTGAATCAAAAAGATATTCGTATGATGGCATTAACAGATTGAAGACTGAAAATTATGAAAGGAAAGTTCCTGCTGTTGAGGGGCAAATCAACAAATCATATGATTACTCTCCATCTGCTGACGAGAATGGACTTTTTAAAACGACTATAT
>JAGMES010000328.1 GCA_023128035.1 Halanaerobiales bacterium
ATCACATAGGTCTTTTTGTCATACCCATTTTTCTGTTTTTTTATATTTCTTCAGATGTTCATAAGAAATCATTGCAATTCCCAGTTAAATTATTACAAATCACCTGCAAACTCATTATTTATTCCGAGAGACTATTATAATATATGTGAAAAAAACAGAAAAAATAAGCACCAAATTAACTTTGACAGGTAAACTCAAGCGGTGATATACTTAAAGTTGGAGTAGTAATTACGTTATTAACACAAGGGGGGATTCAATTGAAAAAGCTAAGTTTTATTATTTTTATTGGAATAATTCTTATAATGGTTATAATTCCAGCTCAAGCCAGTGAAAAAATAGACTGGAAGGTAATAGCAACAAGTAATTTTAAAGTTATTTACCATCCTGAAGTAAAAGAACAGGCCTTTTATGTTGCTGAGGTTGCTGAAGAAGTTTTTCCAGATTTGAGTAAATTCACTGGATTTAAGCCTTATCGTAAAATTGCTATCATCGTCACAGGTCAGGATGATATCGCTAATGGCTCTGCAGCTCCAATAGATGTAGTGAAAATCATCGTAAATCCAGCATATCTTTCAACACGAGTGGATCGTGATTGGTTAAAAAATGTAGTGACCCATGAGTTAACCCATATTTTACAGATGGAAGCCACATTTGGCGCAACCTATTTGCTTCACAAAACTACAGGAGCTTCTACTCCTTTTGGTCTTCCACCAAATACTCTGCATCCAACATGGTTTTTAGAAGGGATTGCTCAGTACGGATCATCACTTTTCGGATATGATGGTATAGACAGAAAACGCCAGATGATTTTTGAACAAAAAATCCAGAATGATAAATTCTACACCAATGCTGAAATTCTCTGGGGAAGAAGTAATCTTAATGGTGAGGCCTATTACAATTATGGTTTTGGATTTTTTGAATATTTAATGCGCGAATATGGTGAAGAACAATTTATTAAGCTACAGAAGATACATAATCTGAGCTATCTTCTTGGGCTAGAAAACTCAATAAAGATAACCTATAAAAAGCCCCTTGAAGCCTTAATGAATGAATGGAAAAAAGAATTAAGAGAACGTTATCCTATTCGTAAAGATCGATTATCAAGTCCTTCCATCACTGAAAAGCCAGAACTTTCTAAATGGAATGAACCTCTTGTTACACCAAATGGTGGTGTTATTTTTGCTGAATCTCATAGTAATCGTCCATCATTCCAAATAAAAAGTTGGCATCCTGACCACGGTTTGATCACCTTATTAGACGACCCACAATTGGCCTTAACACGATTGGCTCTTTCGCCTAAAGGTGATAAAATTGCTTTTACTAGTTATGAAGTTAAAAATCAAAACATTCGCTTTGATTTATATGAATTAAATTTGAGTAACAAAAAAGTAACCCGATTAACCAAAGATCAACGAATAATTCAAGGAGTTTATTTTAATGACGGATTTTTAGTAGTAAAAAATGATTGGGGTAGAAATCATCTCTATTATCTAGAGAATGAACAATTAACCCAGTTAACCGATACTGACTTTAACTTCAATATCACTGATCTTGCAGTCTCCCCTGATCAAAATACAGTCGTTATTAATTTAAATTATAATGGTAAAAGAGGAATTGGAATTCTTTCTGCAGAAACATGGGAGCTTGAAAAAATTTATTTTCCATCAGAAGGCTTAGACTTGATCTTAGGTGACTTTATCAATAATCATGAGATTACCTTCAGTTGGGATCGCTTAGACCATTATGATCTCTACAGTTTAAATATAAAAACCGATCTTAGTAAACGAATAACCAATACTCGAGAAGATATTTTACAGGGTCAGGTAAAATCTATAGATGGACAAACTCTCTGGATTGGTCAAATCTATGGTTCAAACGGCTTTACTATCGCAAACGGTCAAATAGACGAACATGAAACTTTAGCATTAGAGCCAAAGAGGATCACTTTTGATTGTTTAGACACACCTAAAACTGATATAAAAGTCGAAAACATAGGCGACTATGACCATCTTTCTCAGCTTAGAAGTATTATCTTTCTTCCTTTCATAGACATTGAAAATTATGATCCTAACAAAAACTCTACAATAGGAATTTCTCAAACTTTACAAGATCCATTAGCTGAACTTCAAATCAATTATCAAATTTCTTGGAACTTAAAGGAAGAATCTCTTTTACCTAATCTAGATTTGAAAGCTATCTGGATAGGCACTAATCCTGGATTAGGATTAAAGTTACAAAAAAACACATCAGGATTTAAAACTACTTTCAGTCAATCATTTGATTACTATCCATATTTCATAAATACCAATGAAAATTTATCATATCAAGATTATTTACAAATTGATAAATTAGAACTTCAATTCGGTAGAATATGGATGACAAATAAACCTGGTTCTACAATAATTAAAACAAGTTTCTATCCTGCTACACCATTGCTAGATTCTGGTTTTTCAGCACTCTTTAATCATCAACAAAATATTCCTTTTGGTTTATATGGAGATAAACTTACCAGTCAAACTCTATTAGGTTATTCGGGTGGGAGAATGAACTTTACGTGGGGAAAAGAAGGGTTAATGTGGGTCTATCCAGAAAAATCAACTGCTAATCGATTTGTTTTGCAAAAGTTCAATTATCAGCATAGTTTGATTGATCTCTCTTATGATATAAAGAATTTTATCCAAACAGGACGTCTTTACGGAAATATTTACAGTGAAATTGGACTCTTTCAAAATAAACCAGACAATATAAAAAGAGCAGGAATGTTTGGAGCAGAATTAACGCTTGAAAGTTCAATAGCATATCTTATCCCAATGAACTTACAAATTGGTGTAGCGACAAATTTGCAAAAAAATTGGGGATTCTACTACAATATTAATTTTCCATTTTAAGTAATAAGTAAAATAAAAAAAGATGGCAAAATGTC
>JAGMES010000329.1 GCA_023128035.1 Halanaerobiales bacterium
AGATATGGTTCATGTTTATCAGATGTCAGAAGAAGGAATACTTGAGTATGCTTATGACAGTGTGGGGAATAGAACGGAGAAGAAGAGAACATTAGATAGTGGTACTGACGAGATTAAGTATCATTATGATAGTGTATACGGTAAAGGCAATGGAAGACGATTGCTTTATGAGACAGCAATAGGAGTAGATGGAGTAGAGAAGAATTTATATGGCTATCGATATGATGAGAATGGCAATCTTGTTGAGAAAAGTAATCGCTTTACGGTAAAAACTACTGGTGATGTTGAACTGATCACATCAGGAGTAGGTGTGGAGTATTGGAAATATAAGTATGATGTGCAGAATCGGTTGGTGAAAGTAGAAAAGAATCGTGATGTGATTGCAGAGTATGGTTATGATGTAGATGGAATGCGGATACTCTCGAAGATAAATGATAAGAGAACAAAATATATTTACAACTTTGTAGGAAATGTAGTTTATGAAGAAGATGATGGAGAAGAAAGAAGCTATATTTACGGTCATGGTAAAATTATAGCAGAAGTGAAAGGAACGGTAGGTAGTAGTGGAGAAGTATATTATTACCATCATGATAATCTTGGGTCTACAAGGTTGATAACGGATTCATCTGGTCAGGTGGTGATGGATCAGGATTATCTCCCGTTTGGTGATGATTTGAATAGGCCAAGTGTGCTTGAAAATGAGTCTAGTTATGAGACTGGATATAAGTATACGGGTCAGCATCAGGAAGCTGAGATTGGGTTGTATTATTATGGTGCAAGATTTTATGATCAGAGAGTGGGGAGGTTTGTTTCGGAGGATAGTTATATTGGTGAATTAGATAATTCTCACAGTCAGCATCTTTATATTTATGTGTTGCAGAACCCGATGAAGTATGTTGATCCAACTGGGCATTCATGGAAGGAAACTACAACAACTGTAATTACATTTAAAGATGGTAGTCTTAGAAGTTATTCTGCAATTAATGAAAATATTACTGAGAAACAAGCTGTGCTAAATGCATATCAGAATGCTGTTAATGAAGAGTTTAAAGTTGCTAAATTTAGCTCGAGGGTTTATTATCCAAGTTTTTTGGATAAATTTTTATCTGGCATAATGTTTGGATTTAAGCCTTGGCGAACTAAGAATAGTTTATGGAAGGGTGGTTTAAAAGAACTTAAATTATTGGATTCTCATGGATATAATAGTGATGCTATGGAAAATTTTGAAATGACTCTTCAAAGTTCTTCTGATGTTCCATTAACTACAACACAATTTATATTAGAACATGGAGCAGGGATAAGTGATACTTGCATTGCTAGTAAATTAGTTGATTCTTTATTTAAAAGCTCTGCTTTTGGTAAAATAGGAACGACAGCCTTAAGTCTTTTTGATATTGGGAGAAATGCGAATGATGTTAATGAAATAATTAAACGTAATAATACAGAGATAGATGGAGTTGGGCTTTTTTATTTGGATAATGTTTTTCTTATGGATTCAGAAAAAGCACATTCATATTTTAATGATTTTAAAATTGTTCAAATGTCTAGCGGGAAGAAGGGAAACGACGTGAATATTAATAATTTTAGTCTTGAGGAGGCAGCTTTTGGAATGCATGATACTGTTTTTCTAAGAAAGACTGCTGATGCATTAGAATTAAAATACCTTGGACATCAGGCTACTGTTGTCGGGGGTGAACTTGTAGAATTAAGTTTAAAAACTATAAACATAGCAATAGGAATTGCAGGAATGTTGTAAAAGTAGCGATTAAACTCTATTATGGATATATATCAATAATAGAGCATATTCAATGTTTAGTTTATGTTCATTAGCTACAGTTAAAGTGAGTGTGAAAATTAACTGATATATTATTTAGGAGGAATAAGCATGAAAAAATCAATACTTATGATTGTTATATTAATTTTTTTAGTTGTTAGTTGTAATTCGCAACCACAATTAGTTAAAGATATAAATTCAGAAGTAGAAGAAGTAAATAAGTTTATATCAATTTCGGTTATAGAATTTAGAAATGGATCACAAATAAGGTTATCTGCAAGAAATGAAGGTAGATTTTTAGGGATATGTAGCTTTATAGGTAAAAAAGATATTTCAGATATAGATTATAGTGTTATTAGTGATTCACTAATAACACTTAACTATCAAATTTTTAATTTTGATGAAAATGTAGCAATAGAAAAGCATTACATGAAAGAAAATGATATTTTAGTTGCTAAAAAAGAAGAATTTAATGTAACATATTCAGAGTTAAGCAAGGTACTTGCTTGGGGAGAAGGAAGTATGAATGGAATAAATACTCATTTAGATAAGTTACAGTTAGTTAGCACAGATACGGTGAAAAAAAATGGAGTTACATGGGATTGTATTACAGGAGAATATGATTTTAACGAAAGATATCCATCTATAGCTGAACAACAAGGTACCTTTAAATTATGGTTTGATTTTAGAAATAATACTGCAATAGAAGTGTATAGAGGGAAGAAGGGTACTAGATTGATTGTAAGACAAGTTTGGTTAAATGAAGACCCTGAAGTTTCTTTTGATATAGATGAAGATATTGAAACTTTAATCAGATATTTTTTAAAATATTATAAAAAGACGAATTTCAATAATTTTTTACATGAATAGTAAGAGCTGTGCCTGTAATGTTGTTTATAATCTTACCTCGTTTTATTAAGGGCATTGAGCGTTTATACAATAATTATTAATATGAGAAACGTCTAGCGTAATAGGTAGCATTGTGAAACTGTTAATATTGTTTATATGAAAACTAAGATATGAAAAACCAAAAATAGATTTTAAATGGTTAGGAGAAGTGTCAATCGTTTAATACGGTGTGCTTCTCCTCTTTTTTTATTTTGCTATAAATATTATGATTCGACCACAAAAAGCCTGAAATTAGTTAC